>JALOTC010000046.1 GCA_025458085.1 Cypionkella sp.
GCCGATCCGGTGGATGAAGCCATGGCACAGGCAGGCATCGCCCCCGATCTCGCCACGATCAAATCCGCCTGGGACCGCACGGTTGCCGAAGTTCTGGCCGAAGCCACGCTGTCGCTGCCCGCGGGCACCTTCCAGCACAAGGGCGGCAAGCAGGGCCGGCATACCGAGGCGCTTGGCTTCATCCTTGCCGATATGCAGTTCCTGCAACGCGCCTATCCCGGCGGTACGTGGTAAGCCCATGACCACGGCGGCCCGCCCCGATCTGGAAACCGTCCGGCACTGGCTTTCGCAAGTGCCGGACCCGGAAATCCCGGTGATCAGCCTGACCGATCTGGGCATCATCCGGGATGTGGAATGGCAAGACGAGACGCTGGTCGTCACGGTCACGCCCACCTATTCGGGCTGCCCCGCGACCAGCGTGATCAACCTCGATATCGAAGCCGCACTGCGCGGCCACGGGATCGAAAAGCTGCGTCTGGAACGCCGCCTCTCGCCGCCATGGACAACCGATTGGATCAGTGTCGAAGGGCGCGAGAAACTCCGCGCCTATGGCATCGCGCCCCCCATCGACGGCACCGCCGCCGACGGGCGCCTCGCAGGCCGCATCTCGCGGCTCGCGGGGACCTCGAACCTTGTGATCGCCTGCCCCCGCTGCGGCTCCACCCAGACCGAAAAGGTCAGCCAATTCGGCTCCACCCCCTGCAAGGCCAGCTATCGCTGCACCGACTGCCTGGAACCCTTCGATTATTTCAAATGCATCTGAGGATGCGCCCGACGCCAAGACACTCCGGGAGGAACCCATGTCTCGCTTTCATCCGCTGAAGGTCACCGCAGTGCGCCGCGAAACCCGCGACGCGGTGGTGGTGACGCTGGCCCCGCGCGACGAAGACCGCGCGCTCTTTGACTTCACCCAAGGCCAATATCTGACCTTCCGCCGCGACTTTGACGGCGAGGAATTGCGCCGCTCCTATTCCATCTGCGCGGGCAAGCATGAAGGCGTGCTGCAAGTCGGCATCAAGCGCGTCGATGGCGGCACCTTCAGCACCTGGGCCAATGAAAACCTCGCGCCCGGCGATGAAATCGACGCCATGCCCCCGATGGGCAAATTCTTCACTCCCACCGATGCGGCGGCGCAAAAGCACTACCTCGGCTTTGCGGGCGGCTCGGGCATCACCCCGGTCCTGTCGATCATCAAGACGGTGCTGGCCGATGAACCCCAGTCGCGCTTCACCCTCGTCTATGCCAATCGCGCGATCAATACGATCATGTTCCGCGAAGAGCTTGAGGATCTGAAGAACAGCTACCTCGGCCGCTTCTCGGTCATCCATGTGCTGGAAACCGAAGCGCAAGAGATCGACCTGTTCACCGGCCGCATTGATGCCGCCAAGATGCAGGCGCTCTTCTCCGGCTGGATCGATCCGAAATCCATCGACACTGCCTTCATCTGCGGGCCGGAACCGATGATGCTCGCCATCGCCGCATCCTTGCGCGACCACGGGCTGACGGATGGGCAGATCAAGTTCGAGCTGTTCGCCTCCAGCCAGCCGGGCCGCGCCAAGGCCAAGCCGGTCAGCAAGGCCGATCTCACCGCAGGCAATGCCACCACGGCCACGGTCACGCTCGATGGCACGACCCGCAGCTTCGCCATGCCGCGCCAAGGCCAAAGCATCCTTGATGCGGCCATCGAAAACGCGCTCGACGCGCCCTATTCCTGCAAGGCGGGCGTCTGTTCCACCTGCCGCTGCAAGGTGATCGAGGGCGAGGTGGAAATGCACACCAACCACGCGCTCGAAGATTACGAAGTGCGCGCGGGTTATGTCCTGTCCTGCCAAAGCTTCCCCCTGACCGACAAGGTCGTCGTCACCTTCGATGAGTGAGGATCCCATGACCGATACGATGAACATCGAAGACTATCTCGCCCAAGGCGGCGTCCTCACCTCGCCCGGCAATGTGCCCGCGCGCTATCGCGGGGAACTCCTGCGCCTCATGGGGTCCTTTGTGGATAGCGAACTGGCGGCCTCTGCCGGCTTTGCCGGCGCGATCAACTTTGCCCCCGGCATCAAGGAACGCATCGCCGCCTCCCGCATCACGCTGGAAAAGGCCGATCACGCCGAACGCGTGCTGGCGATCATGGGTGATTTCGGCACCGACACCGCCCGCTATCAGCGCCAGCATGACTGGGCCGCCCGCGTGGCCCGCGATGCCGATCTGGGCGCCACCCGCACCGGCGGCGACATGCGGCTGTCGGTCTTTCACTACCCGATCACCGGCTGGACCGATGCGGTGGTGATGAACGTGCTGATGGGCCTTGCGACCGGCGTGCAGATGACGGAACTCACACGCCTGTCCTATGCCCCCTTGGCCGAGGTGTTCCGCGAAATCGCCCCGCGCGAGGCCCGCCATGCCGAACTCGGCATCGAAGGGCTGGACCGTCTGGCCGCGACCCCCCAAGGCGCGGCAGAGGCGCGCGCCGCCATCGCCTATTGGCGCCCGCGCGTGGCCGCAACCTTTGGCCATGCCACATCGGATCGCCACGCGCTCCTTTCCCGCCTCGGCTTGCGCCATGACAGCAATGCCGTGCTTCTCGCGCGGTGGGAGGCGCTGGTCGCCGAAACGCTTGGCCCCATCGGCCTGAACTGACCCAACCGAACCGGCGGCGGGCCACCGCGCCCGCCCCCTTTTCCGACTGACCAAGGATGATGCCCATGAATGCCCCGGCCCGCCTCCCGCGCCGATTGGAAAGCTATGTCTCTGGCCGCTGGGTCCCCGGCAGCCGCGACGGCGCACCGCTGCGCGATGCCGCAACCGGCGCGGTCGTGGCCACGATCGATTCCACCGGTCTCGATTTCGCCGCAGCCCTCGCCCATGGGCGCGAGGTGGCAGGCCCGCGCCTGCGCGCCATGTCCTTCCATGACCGGGCCGGAATGCTCAAGGCGCTTGGCCTCAAGCTTCTGGAGATGAAAGAGGATTTCTATACCGAAAGCCTCCACACCGGGGCCACGCGCGCAGATGCCTGGATCGATATCGAAGGCGGAATCGGCACGATGCTGACCTTCGCCTCTGCCGCGCGGCGCGAATTGCCCAACACCCGCGTCCTGACCGATGGCCCGGTGGAGGTGCTGTCGAAAGACGGCAGTTTCGTGGGCCAGCACATCTATTCGCCGCTGCAAGGCGTGGCGGTCCATATCAATGCCTTCAACTTCCCCGTCTGGGGGATGCTGGAAAAGATCGCACCCAGCCTGATCGCAGGCGTGCCCTGCATCGTCAAACCGGCAAGCCAGACCGCCTATCTGACCGAACTGGTGGTCCGCCGCATCATCGCCACGGGGCTTCTGCCCGAAGGCGCCCTGCAACTCATCTGCGGCTCGGTCGGCGATCTGCTGGATCATGTCACGGGTCAGGATGCCGTCACCTTCACGGGGTCAGCCTGGACAGGGCGCAAGCTGCGCAGCCACAAGGCGATTGTCGAAAACTCCACCCGCTTCACGATGGAGGCCGACAGCCTGAACGCCAGCCTCCTTGGCCCCGATGCCGGCCCCGGCACGCCGGAATTCGATCTGTTCCTCCGCGAAGTCACGCGCGAGATGACGACGAAGGCAGGCCAGAAATGCACCGCCATCCGCCGCGTCTTTGCCCCCCGCGCCCATGTGCAGGCGCTGATCGCCGCCCTCGGCGACCGTCTGGGCAAGACCGCGCTCGGCCTGCCGGGAGAGGAGGCCACGCGCATGGGGCCACTCGCCAGCCTCGACCAGCGCGATGAAGTGCGCGAGCGCATCCGTGACCTGTCACAAGATGCTGAAATCGTCGCGGGCAACCCCGATGACATCCGCCTCACCTCGGGCGATGCCGAAGCAGGGGCCTTCCTCAACCCGGTGCTGATGTATTGCGACAAGCCCTTTACCGCGCGCGCGGTGCATGATGTCGAAGCCTTCGGCCCCGTCGCCACCATCATGCCCTATGACGATGTGGAGGAAGCCGTGGCGCTGGCTGCACGCGGTAAAGGCTCGCTCGTCTCCTCCGTCTTTACCGATGATCCGAAGGTGGCCGAAGCCGCGGTTCTGTGCCTTGCCCCCCATCATGGGCGCGTCCTGATCGGCAACCGCGCCACGGCCAAATCCTCCACCGGCCATGGCTCGCCCCTTGCCCCCTTGGTCCACGGCGGCCCCGGTCGCGCGGGCGGGGGCGAGGAGATGGGCGGGATGCGCGGCGTCAAGCATTACATGCAGCGCAGCGCCATCCAAGGCAGCCCCCGGATGCTCTCTGCCGTCACCGGCCGCTGGATCGACGGGGCCGAGACGCAATCCGGCCTCCACCCGTTCCGCAAATCCTTGGCCGAGTTGCGCATCGGCGACCAACTCGTCACCGCCGCCCGGCAAGTGACGCAAGAAGATGTGGAACATTTCGCCCATTTCACCGGCGACACCTTCTATGCCCATATGGACAGCGCCGCCGCCAAGGCGAACCCCTTCTTCGACGACCGCGTGGCGCATGGCTACCTTGTCGCCTCCTTCGCCGCTGGCCTGTTCGTCGATCCGGCCCCCGGCCCGGTTCTCGCGAATTACGGGGTGGATAACCTCCGCTTCCTGACGCCCGTCTATTTCGGCGATACGCTGCAAGTCCGCCTGACCTGCAAGGAAATCAACCCCCGCGCCAATGCCGAACATGGCGAGGTGCGCTGGGATTGTCAGGTCACCAAACAGACCGGCGCGGTGGTCGCGCAATATGATGTGCTGACCATGGTGGCCAAGACATGGCCCCCCGCCCCCGCCGCCAGCGCCAAAGCGGCCGAGTGATGGGCGGCATCTACGCTTGGGATGACATTCGGCCCGTGGTGGACTCACGGGCCTTTGTCCACCCCGATGCCGTGGTGATCGGCGATGTGCTGATCGGCCCGGCCTGCTATGTCGGCCCCGGAGCGGTGCTGCGCGGCGATTTCGGCCGCATCGTGATGGAGGCGGGCAGCAATCTGCAGGAAACCTGCGTCGTCCATGCCTTCCCCGGCCGCGATGTGGTGATCGAGGAAGCGGGCCATATCGGCCATGGCGCGGTTCTCCACGGCTGCCGCATCGGGCGCAACGCGATGGTCGGCATGAATGCCGTGGTGATGGACGAGGCGGTGGTGGGCGCGCATAGCCTCATCGCCGCGCTGGCCTTCGTGAAGGCGGGTGCCGTGATCCCCCCCCGCAGCCTTGCCGTGGGGTCGCCCGCCAAAGTGGTCCGCGACCTGTCGGATGAGGAAATCGCCTGGAAATCCCAAGGCACGGCGATCTACCAAAGCCTCGCGCTGGAGGCCCCCGCAAAGCTGCGCGCCGTGGCCCCGCTGACCGCTCCGGAACCCAACCGCCGCCGTGCCACCGCCCCGGCCTATGATCCAAAGGTGCTCGCGCGCCTCGCGCAGCCTGACTAAGCGGTCACTCGGCCAAGGCCCCGATCGCCCGGTCGAACCGCCCTTCTGCAAGGCTTTGACGGTCAATGAACACGGCAAAGCTCGACAGGTCGTGCCACACCATCCCGACCAACTCGCTAAAGGGCAGTTCCAACAGGCAGATCATATTTTGCCCCACCCCAGCCGTGTAAGCCGCCAGATCAGCCCTCCCCCCCATCATCGCAACCTCAAAAGCCGCATCATTCCTCCAGACCGGCTCAAAAGAGGCGCGCACCACATCAGGAAGCCTCGACTGCGGCTCCAGATACCGGGCGCGGGCCAGATATTCAAAAGCGGCATAGTAGCGCTGCCACGGCATCGCAGCGAGAACAGGCTGCGGGTCCTCCAGTGCATAGAGCGCCGCCCCCTCCTCTGACTGGCCCTGCTTCCGCGCCCAAGCCACATGCAGGAGGTCAACCTGCGCCCGTGTCACCTGCCAGACCTGCGGGGAAAACGCCTCTCCACTCCGCTTGCGCCGTGCCAAGGTCTTGCGCATCTCCCCCAAGACCGCCACCGCCGCTTTCCGCTGTGCCTGACTTGTCTTCACAGGCTCAGGATCAGAGGCTTTCGTGCCTTCCTTATGGATCGAGGCGTTCAGCGATTGGATCAGCACCGTCAGGAACTGGATCAGACTGTCCCAGTCATAAGGCACAAAGGCCGGGTCCGACAGCGACACCTTCTGCCGATGGGTCACGGCAATGCCGTTCCGATCCCGATATTTCGCCGAAGGATGGGGCAGATCCTCCTCTGGTCCCATCGGGGTGATCCGCACAGGCCATTTCATCAAGGGAAGGGCCCCCTCATCGGGCGGCACAGCCAAAAGCTCGCCCGCCAAACCGCGCCTCAAGATCGGATAGGCGCGGATCACCTCCAACGCACCGGGATAGGCGCGTTCTTCCAAAAGCCCTTCCACCGGCAGGACCTTCACGCTGCGATGATCGCCATCAGGGAGGACAAAAAAGACAAGGCTTCCCGTGCGTGGCCCCATCCCGCCCCAAATCTCGGGCGGCAGATCCGCCACAGCAATCTGCGCCACAAAAAGCATCGGCCCATCGGGGGTAGAGGGCCACTCCGTCCCGCGCGGCAATTTCGGCAAACCACCGATCCAACTTGTCGCGCGGTCAAGCTCTGGCGGCGGCAGGATCATATCCAGCCGCACCCGTCCCCCTTCCAACTGCGGTGTCGGGGGCCGATAGGCCGATTGCCCTTGCCGGGCTTGGGTTGCCTTGGGCGGAACAGAAGTCTCTGCCGGCTCCGCCATGCCTCTGGGCACAGCGCGCGGCTGATTGGCCTGCGCCGCGCGCCACAGCCGATAGAGGATATGGCGGCGCGAGGGAAAGCAGAAAATGCCAAGCACCATCGCCACGCCCCCCAGCAGGACCATGTCGATGTCCACGGGCTGCGCCTTGCTCCCGCTGCGCATCAGGAAAATCCCGCCCAGCACGCCAGTGGCGGCGATCAGGATCAACGGCGCTTTCAGCAGGCTGGACTGTAGGTTGGTCAAGGGGCGCTCCCGTCACGACAACGCCGCAAGCGATAGCGTCGAAACATGACGCAACCTTGGCAAGAAAATGCCTAGACTTGTCCGCTTCGCCCAGAAAAGGCTCCGTCAGCGAACAGCCTTGATCCCCTCAAGGATCAGCGTCGTCGCCACATCGGCGTAATCCTCGCGGCTGATCCGGCCGCCATCACGGAACCACATATAGACCCAGTTCATCATCCCAAAAAGCGACATGGTGACCGGCATCAACAGCGGGCGCTCCTTGGTGTTCAGATCGGGGTTGATCTGATCCAGCACCGCCGAAAACCGCCGCACGATCCGCCGTTCCAGCGCGGTAATCTCGGCCTTCTGTTCGTCCGACAGGGCGGCGGTCGCGTTCAACTGCACCTTATGCTGGTTATCGGCGCCCTTATAGGTCTCCAGTACCGTCCCCACCAATTTGCGCAAGCGCCGATCCGGCGGCAGCGCCGGGTCATCGGCGGCCTCAATCGCGGCATCCAATTCCTCCAGATGCCCCATGATGATGGCAAAGATCAGCGCGTCCTTGCTCGGGTAATAGTGATAGAGCAGCGCCTTCGACACCTGCGCCACGCCCGCGATCTGGGACATGGAGGCCTTCTCCATCCCCTGCTCGGCAAAGACCTGCGCGGCATGGTCCAGAATGACGCGCTGCTTTTCCTCGAAATCCGCCGCCCTCGTGCGTGCCATGACCGTCTTGTTCTTTCTGTTTCCAACCCCAAGGAAAAAGGGGCATCCTTGCCCCTTTACCTCACGCCGGGCAATTTGTCACCGACCGGACGGTCAGCCTTTGGGCCGATTGTCCACAACCCGCTTCGCCTTGCCCTCAGAACGGGCAATCGCATTCGGATCGGTCACATTGATGCGGGTCGATACCCCCACGATGGCCTTGATGTGATGCGCCAATTCCTTGGCCGATTTGGCGCGCGCGCCTTCATCCACCATGTCGGGCGCGCATTCCACATGCACGGTCATATTGTCCATCCGGCCTTCGCGGCTCAGCTCGATCTGGAAATGCGGCGCAAGGCCCCGGCATTTCAGGATCTGCTCCTCGATCTGGGTCGGAAAGACATTCACGCCCCGCAGGATGATCATATCATCGCTGCGCCCCGTGATCTTTTCGATCCGCCGCATCGACCGCGCCGTGCCGGGCAAAAGCCGCGTCAGGTCCCGCGTGCGATAGCGCACCATCGGCAGCCCTTCCTTGGTCAGCGTGGTGAACACCAACTCCCCCATCTCGCCATCGGGCAAAGGCTCGCCCGTCACGGGGTCGATGATCTCAGGGTAGAAGTGATCTTCCCAGATATGCAGCCCATCCTTGGTTTCCACACATTCCTGCGCGACCCCCGGCCCCATGATCTCGGACAGGCCATAGATATCCACGGCATGCATATCAAAGGCTTCTTCGATCTCCTGCCGCATCGCATTGGTCCAAGGCTCCGCCCCGAAAATACCGACCTTCAGCGAAGATTGGCGTGGGTCCAGCCCCTGACGGCGGAATTCATCCAGGATGGACAGCATATAGGACGGCGTCACCATGATGATCTGCGGCTGGAAATCGGTGATCAGCGTCACCTGACGCTCCGTCTGCCCGCCCGAGATCGGCACGACCGTGCAGCCCAACCGCTCCGCCCCGTAATGCGCGCCAAGCCCGCCGGTGAACAGGCCATAGCCATAGGCATTGTGCAGCATATCGCCGGGCCGCCCGCCCGCCGCCCGGATCGACCGCGCGATGAGGTTGGCCCAGACGTCAATATCATTCGCCGTATAGCCCACCACCGTCGGCTTGCCCGTGGTGCCCGATGACCCATGCACCCGCACCAGTTTGTTGCGCGGCACGGCAAACATGCCAAAGGGATAGGTATCGCGCAGGTCCTGCTTTGTCGTGAAGGGGAATTTCGCGATATCCTTCAGAGACTTCAGTTCCTCGGGATGCACATCATGTTCGATGAACCGATTGCGGTAGAACGGCGAATTTTCATAGGCATGCTTCAAGGACCGCTTCATCCGGTGGAATTGCAGCGCCTCGATCTCATCGCGCGAGGCGATCTCGATCGGGTCAAGGTCCTGTTTGCGGGGGGTAAGGTCGTCCATGGTATCCTCCCTCGGAAAGCTGGTGTCCGGTCACTCCGCGACCGGCAGATGGGTGCCCTTGACGGTGCGCGAATGGCCGCGGAATTCCGCGATCTGCACCCCGTCCTGATTGGTGACGCGCACGTCATAAACGCCCGACCGCCCCTGCCGCGATATTTCGCGGGCGGTGGCGATCAGCCGGTCGCCAAGGCGGCCGGGCGCAAGATAGGTGATGGCGGCATGCTGCCCCACGGTCCGCTGGTTGTAGCCATTGCAGGCAAAGGCAAAGGCACTGTCGGCCAGCGTGAAAATATAGCCGCCATGGCAGGTGCCATGGCCGTTCGACATCTCGGGCCGCACGATCATCGACAGCGTGGCCTCCCCCGGCGCGACATGGTCGATCCGCATGTCCAAGGCTTGGCTCGCCGCATCCTCGGCCCACATCGCCGCCGCGCAGGCCTCCGCCATCTCTTGCGCGCTCATCACAGGGAACACGCTCATTTGCCCTTGAACTCCGGCTTGCGCTTTTCAAGAAAGGCCGTGACGCCTTCGGCATAATCCGCGCTGCGCCCGGCTTCGCGCTGCAAATCGCGCTCCATGTCCAAGTGTTCATCAAGGCTGTTCTGCGCCGCGGCCTGAATCAGCCGCTTGGTCAGCCCAAGGCCCAGTGTCGGGCCAGCGGCCAGCGACCGCGCCAAGGCTTCCGCCTCGGACATCAGCGCCTCATCCGCCACCGCCTTCCAGATCAGCCCCCAATCGGCGGCTTTCTCGGCGCTCAAGGGCTCTGCCGTCATGGCCAGCGCCTTGGCACGCGGCTCGCCCAGAATCCGCGCAAGGCTCCAGCTTCCGCCCGCATCCGGCACCAGCCCGATCTTGGCAAAGGCTTGGATGAATTTCGCCGATTGCGCGGCCAGAACGATATCGCAGGCCAGCGCGATATTGGCCCCCGCCCCCGCCGCCACACCATTCACGGCGCAGACGATGGGCTTTTCCAGGCTGCGAATCAGCCGCAGCGTCGGGTTGTAGAATGTCTCCAGCGTATGACCCAGATCAGGGGCCGCGCCCCCCTTGCGCGGGTCGCGGTCGCCCAGATCCTGGCCCGCACAGAAGCCCCGCCCCGCACCCGTCAGCAGCACGGCGCGCACCTCGGGTGATCCATGCGCGAAGGCGATCTGCGCCCGCAGGGCCAAGTGCATTTCTTCGTTGAAGGAATTGAGCTTGTCGGGCCGGTTCAGCGTCAGGCGCAGAACGCCCGCCTCAAGGCTTGCAAGCACGGTTTCGGATGCTGTCATGGTTCAGGTCTCCCCGTCCGGGGCTTTTTCCGGACGCCTCGAAAAATCTCTTGCATAAACCGACCGGCCGGTCAATGATATTCCTGTCGGGGAAAAAGCCCCCGGCGGGAGGACTGCATGTCGGACTTTTTCGACCTTCACCGGCCGACGCTCGAGGCGGCCGTATCGGCTCTTGCATGCCGCGAATACTGGACACCCTACCCCGAGGTGCCCAGCGGCAAGATTTATGGCGAAACCGCCAAGGCAGAGGCGGAGGCCACCTTCGCCGCCCTCATGGGCCAGGATTTCGCCCTGCCCGGCCATCCCGGCACAGGCACGGCGGGCGCGGAAACCTCGCCCTTCGGCCCCGTGCTTGGCATCCGCTATCCCAAGGCCAGCCCCGATGCGCTGATCGCCGCGGCCAGTGCTGCCGCCCCCGCGCTCGCCGCCGCCACGCCCGAGGCGCGGGTGGGGGCCTGCCTTGAGGCGCTCTCCCGCCTCAACCGCCAAAGCTTCCTTCTGGGCCATGCCACGATGCATACCACGGGCCAGGCCTTCGCCATGGCCTTTCAGGCAGGCGGCCCCCATGCGCAGGACCGTGGGCTCGAAGCCGTCGCCGCCGCTTGGGCGGAAATGACCCGCTTTGCCTCTCATGCCCGCTGGGAAAAGCCGCAAGGCAAAGCCGCCCCGCTGGTCGTGGAAAAACACTGGGCGCTGCGCCCCGCAGGGCTCGCGCTCACCATCGGCTGCAACACCTTCCCCACCTGGAATTCCTATCCCGGCCTCTTCGCCAGCCTCGCCACCGGCAATCCGGTGATCGTGAAACCCCATCCCCGCGCCATCCTTCCGCTTGCGCTCACCGTCCGCATCCTGCGCGAGGTTCTGGCCGAGGCGGGCCTGCCCGCCGATGCCGTCCTGCTCGCCGTCGATGAACCGGGGGCCGAGGTCACCAAGGACCTCGCCACCCGGCCCGAAGTGCGCCTGATCGACTATACCGGTTCCTCTGCCTTTGGCGATTGGCTGCGCGCCCATGCCCGTCAGGCGCAGCTTTTCACCGAAGAAACCGGCGTGAACAGCGTGGTCATTGCGGCAACCGGCGATCTGGAGGGCATGTGCGCCAACCTCGCCTTCGCGCTCTCGCTCTATTCGGGGCAGATGTGCACCTCGCCGCAGAACATCTACATCCCGGCACAGGGCATCGCGACGGACAGGGGCCATCTCTCCTTTGACGCCACCGCCGCCGCCCTCGTCGCGGCGATCGACACGCTCCTGTCCGATCCCGCCCGCGCCGCAGGCATCTGCGGGGCCATCGCCAATCCCGCCACGCTGGCCCGCGCCAAGGCGACCGCCCCTCATGGTCGCATCCTGCGCCAAGGCGCGGCAGGCGGTCAGGCAGGCCCCCTCGTCCTCGCCCTTGCCGAAGGGGATGCCGTCGCTGCCGAGGAATGTTTCGGCCCCGTGGCCTTTGTCATCGCTGCCCGCGATGCCGACAGCGCCATTGCCGAAGCCGCCCGCCTTGCGCGCGACAAAGGCGCGATCACCGCCGCGCTCTACGACACGGATGAGGCCCGCATCGCGCGGGCCGAAGAGGCCTTCACCGCCGCAGGCGTGAACCTCTCGGTCAACCTGACCGGCAATCTCTTCGTGAACCAATCCGCTGCCTTCAGCGACTTCCATGTGACCGGGGCCAATCCGGCAGGCAACGCCAGCCTGACCGATACCGCCTTTGTCGCCACCCGATTCCGCCGCGTGATGTCGCGGCGGCTGGCCGCCTGACCCAACCCCATTCCACATCTCTGGGAGGAGACGACAATGACGATCAAGACCATCCTGACCACCACCGCGCTGGCGCTTGCCTTCGCCGCGCCCGCCTTGGCCGAAATCCGCATCGGCGCTTCCATCTCCGCCACCGGCCCCGCGGCCTTCCTCGGCGACCCCGAGATGAAGACGCTGGAGATGCTGGTCGAGGATCTGAACGCCAAGGGCGGCATCAATGGCGAGGAAATCACGCTCGTCGCCTATGACGATGGCGGCGATCCGAACAAGGCGCGCACCTTCGCCACCCGCCTGATCGAAGATGACGAAGTGGTTGCCATCATCGGCGGCACCACCACCGGCACCTCCATGTCGATCCTGTCGGTCGCCGAAGATGCCGAGATTCCCTTCATCTCGCTCGCAGGGGCCATCGACATCATCAGCCCGGTCAAGCCTTTCACCTTCAAGACCCCGCATACCGACCGCATGGCCTGCCAGAAAATCTTCGAAGACATGCAAAAGCGCGGCATCACCAAGGTCGGCATGATCTCGGGCACCGATGGCTTCGGCGCGTCGATGCAGGCCCAATGCAAATCGGTCGCCCCCGATTACGCCATCGAAATCGTCGCCGACGAAACCTATGATCCGAAAGACGCCGACATGACGGCGCAGCTCACCAAGATCAAGAATACCGAAGGCGTGCAGGCCGTGCTGAACCCCGGCTTCGGCCAGGGCCCGTCGATTGTCACGCGCAACTACAAGCAGCTTGCCATCGACCTGCCCTTCTACCAGTCGCATGGCGTGGCCTCCGATGGCTTCATCGAACTGGCCGGGGCCGATGCCGCCGAAGGCGTGCGCCTGCCCGGCACCGCCCTTCTGGTGGCCGATCTTCTGGCCGAGGATGATCCGCAAAAACCCGTCGTCATGGCCTACAAGACCATGTTCGAAGAAAAGACCGGCACCCCGGTCGGCACCTTCGGCGGCTATGCCCATGACGCCTTCCTGATCCTGACCGATGCCCTTGGCCGCGCCGGTTCGGCCGAGCCCGCCGCCATCCGCGACGCGATCGAGGCGACCACCGGCCTCGCCGGCACCACGGGCATCTACAGCTTCACCGCCGAAGACCACCTCGGCCTCGACCTCTCCGCCTTCCGCATGCTGGAAATCAAGGGCGGCGAATGGACGCTTGTGGAATAATCCTTCCAAGCGCCGCGCCCCCTGACCGGGGGGCGCGGCCTTCCTTCCGCCCGGATCACCACCAGCCCGTCGGGGACAGTCGATGTCAGAGCTTTTGCAATTCCTCTTTTCGGGGGTGACGGTGGGCGCGGTCTATGCGCTCGTGGCCCTCGGCTTTACCATCATCTACAATGCCTCCGATGTGGTGAA
>JALOTC010000047.1 GCA_025458085.1 Cypionkella sp.
CGCCTTGATGTTGTCCTGCTGGTCCACTTCCTCGGCGTCGATCGTCACCGCGTCGAACCAACGGGTCGAGGTGATGCCCGGCACTTCCATGTTCTGCTCGGCCGTGCGCGCCTCGCGCCCGCCCTTGGCGGGAACGGCATCGAAGCGGCTGACGAAATAGTCGTAAGGAACATCCCAGACGCGGGCCCAGTGTTTCCACGCCCCCGGTGCGAGGCCGTAATAGAGCGGCAGGTTGCCGACATCGAGACCGAAGTCGGTCGCGCCCTGCACGTTGCAGTGGCCGCGGAAGATGTTCGCGCCATTGCCTTCTGCCCCCACGTTGCCGGTGGCGAGGAGGAGCAGGTTATAGGCCCGCACATTGGCCGTGCCGACCGTGTGCTGCGTGCCGCCCATGCACCAGATGAAGGTGGAGGGGCGTTCCTTGGCGAATTTCTCGGCCGCGCGCTTGAGCGTTTCGCCGTCGATGCCGGTGATCCGTTCCACCACTTCGGGCGGATAGGCCTTCACCATCCATGCCATAGACGCGCTGCGCGATATATTCCTTATCTTCCCAGCCATTTTCGAAGATGTGCCACAGCATCCCGTGGATCACCGCGATATCGGTGCCGGGGCGGAAGCGGACATATTCGGTGGCATGGGCCGCCGTGCGGGTAAAGCGCGGGTCAAAGACAAAGACATTGGCGCGCTGAGTCTCTTTGCCTTCCAGAATGTGCTGGAGCGAGACGGGATGCGCTTCTGCCGCGTTGGAGCCCATGAAGATCATGGTCTTGGCGTTGCGGATGTCGTTGTAGCTGTTGGTCTGTGCGCCGTAGCCCCAGGTGTTGGCCACGCCCGCCACGGTGGTGGAGTGGCAAATCCGCGCCTGATGGTCGACGTTGTTGGTGCCCCAGAAAGCCGCGAATTTGCGGAAGAGATAGGCACCTTCGTTGGAGAATTTCGCCGAGCCGAGGAAATAGACGGAATCCGCGCCCGAACGGCCCCGGATTTCGGTCATCTTGGCGGTGATTTCATCCAGCGCCTGTTCCCAGGTGATCCGCTCCCACTGCCCGCCGACCTTCTTCATCGGATATTTGATCCGACGGTCGCCGTGGACGAGTTCGCGCACCGATGCGCCCTTGGCGCAGTGGCTGCCGCGGTTGATCGGGCTGGCATAACCGGGTTCTTGACCAACCCAGACGCCATTTTGCACTTCGGCCTTGACCGTGCAGCCGACCGAGCAATGGGTGCAGATGTTGGTCTTGATTTCGATGGGCTGGGACAGATCGGTAAAGCCTGCGGCTTCGACGCGGCGGGTCATGCCGGCGCCAAGCGTGCCCAGCGCGGCAAGGCCACCCACGGCCAGACCGGAGGCGCGCAGGAAGCTGCGGCGATCCAGCGGTTTTGCCGCCACGCTGGCGGCCATGTGCGACAGGCGGCCAGTGGAGGCCGTTTCACGGGTTCTGCGCTTGACGAGCATCAGTTGTCTCCCCGGGGGTAGTAGCGGTTGACACGATAGAAGGTCTCGACATGTTCGGACTTCTGATAACGGGCCTTGGTCCGTTCATCGCCGGTTTCGGCAAGAACAGGCGTGGCGCTGCCGACCCCGATGGCGGTTGCCGCGGCCCCTGTTGCCGCGACGCCAAAGAAGGCGCGGCGATTGAGCGGCGTTCCCTTTTTCTCTGACATGTCTCTCTCCCTTCATCGGGGCCTGTTCGCGTTACCCCGTTGATTTGATTGCAGTGTCTTGGTTCTTCAGGCCGCGAGCGAAAAGGCCCGCGTCTCTATATCGATAATCAGGCGGCCGATTTCGGCGACCGGCCGGTAGAACGACGCACTTGGCGCAATGGCCAGATCGTCGAAGAACTGCCCGGCCCAAGGCGCGATATGGCGCTGGAAAAAGGCCTGTTGCTGTTCGGGGGTTGCCGCCACCTTGCCATGGGCAAGATCGGCCATCACTTCGAACAACAGGGCAATGTGGTCTTCCGGTTCGAACCGGCCTTCGGCGCGGGCCACACCCAAGCGGGCCAGATCGCCGCGCACATCGGCAAGCGGGCGTTCGTTCAGGAAACCAGTCTGATAAAAGCTGGCATAAGGCAGCAATTCGCCCCGGCCCACGCCGATGAACAGCTCGAAGAATTCCGAGGCGACAGCGGCGGGATCACCCTCCCGCGCGAGGCGGGCGAGGTTGGACATCGCCTGACCCATCGGAGAGGCATCTCCGGACAGGCCCGCGATGCCGCGCAGCAATTCGGCGGAAGGCGCAGACGACAGCAAAGAGGCGACGAAGCGATACTGGTCGCCCCGCGCGGCATCAATCGGATCAATGGCTGGTTCGTTACCGAACTGGCTATCTGTCATTTGCACTCCCTGCACCGCTGCAAAAGAATGCAGCGGTATGCAAAACATACGGCGAGTTTTGGTGTCCTGTCCAGAGGAACTGGACGTGGAAACATGTATCCAAGAGTCAAAAAATCAGCTTGGCAGCGCCCCGCCATGGCGTTTTCGCGGCGCGGGCGAGTCTGCCTTGTCCTTCAAATCCAAGGATTTTTCGGGATGCGAAACCTCGGCGGTCTGCGGTGCCTCGGCGGGTGGGGCTGCGCGAGAATCACGCAGCCGCTCATCTGCCTTTGGCTGTGCCACCTCGGCAGTCTGATCATCCGGGGCGGCCGCGGCCTCTTGGGGTTTTGGCGCGGGCGGTTCCATGATTTTGCGCAGCATTTCCGCCGCGCGTTCCGCCGTGGGGGCGCAGCCATCGCCGGGCACACCGCCGGGGGTGTTCCAATCCCACGCGTAATCCACCGCCGGATCACGGTAATCGCGGATCGCGGGGGTGATGGACCACATCCGCCGCAGGGCGGCGTTGCGCAAGGCTGACGGCACGCCGGGGCGCATGAAGGCACGGATGTCGCTGCCCAGCGTGAGGTCTTCGATCCTTGGCAAGGCGGCGAGTTCTTCTTCCGACAAAAGCGGGGGAGCCTGCGGCGCGGGCGGGGGGGCGTCTGGTGCCGCTTCGGGCGAGGGGCTGTCCTCTGGCGCGGGGGGCGGTGCGGTTTCGGTTTCCGTTGTCCGCTTTAGCCGGGACCAGCGCGACAGGAAGCTGTCGTTATTGCTCATCCATCTGCCCCGCATCCATGGGCCGACCGCGCCGCGCTTCCCATTTCTCGCCCGGTTGCAGCACGCGCGGTGCGCGCGCCACAAGGGCATTGGGATCGGCGGGCAGGCGTTTGCGTTTCTTGAAAGGCATATCGACGTGATGCTTTTCGACAAAGCCCATGAGCTGCGCTTGCAGGGAAGCGGGCATCGGCACCGCCTCGACGATCAGGTCAAGGTCGGAGGCCAGACCTTCGCCTTCATAGGGATCGGCGGTGAGGCAGATGATATCGGCCTTGGCCGGGTCCGTGCCGCGCAATGCAACCCAGACCGAGGGACGCCCGGAGGAGAGGTTATCCCGGTAATGCCCGGTATCGCCTGACCACAGGACGATATCCCTTGCGCCCAGATACCATGTCTCCACGCCCTCTTCTTTGGCAATCGCCGTATGGGGCGGGGTTGCGGGTTCGGCGGGCAGCACGGCCAGAGGGCGCAATTCCCCCGTACCCCAGCGGGTCACGGGCGGGCGACGTTTGGCCAGAACGCCAAGGCGGAGAATTTCCTTTGGCATGATCGCCCCCTTTCACTGAAGCGCCGGAGCCGCCAGCGGCAACCCTGACAAAAGGTTCTGCGGCTTCATCCGCAGGGTCTTGTCCGCCCCCATCCCGAGGATGAGCCAGACCGGCTTGCCCGCCAGATCGCCGCGCACAGGATCGCCTTCGGCGAAGTCCAGTTGGAACAGGCCCACCAAGCTGCCCGGAACAGGACGCCCGTGCCAGAGCGCATCGCCGATCGTGGTGCCCACCGGATCAAGCCCGACATACCACGAAAGCTCTACGTTTTCGACCTTGGATTGCGGCGTCACCGTGACCCGCAGGCCGAGCATATGGCGCAAAAACGCCTCGAGCGCGCGGGCCATGCCGCGCCGCGCCTCTGGATCGCCGCCAAAGTTCAGGACCGTGGAATGGGCATCGGAACGCGACCAATAGGTCCATTCATTGCCGCCGCCCAGCACATCCAGCCCTTCGATCCCGCCCGAAAACATCGCGGTCAGGGGGGAGGCTTTCAGCTCTTCCTCGAACAGGCTGACGAGTTCGTCATCTGCCAGAAGCAACATGCCATCTTTCACATGGCCACGCTGGGGGCGGAACAGACATTCCGCCGCGCGCAGAACCTGCGGGTCCTCGCAACCATCAAGCGCGTTGCGCAGGATGAGTTGCACCAGTTGGTTCAGGAACACGACCGGCAGGCGCAGGCCCTCGGCCATGATCGCGGCATAACCCTCTTCGATCGTGCCCGCGCGGAGGAGACGGTCGCGCAACAGGAGGAAAAAGCGCCAGTTTTCCTGTGCATCGGGGTCTTTGATCGCCCCCAGTTCCAGTTCCGGCACTTGCGCGCGGGGGCTTTGCATCAGCCGCGCATGCAGCGCGCGTTCTGCCGCGCAGGCCTCGGGCGGGGGTAGAAGTTCGGGCCGCGCCAACCATGCCAGCAGCAGTTCATCCGTCACCAGCATCCGGCCCCGTGCATCCAGACGCGTCAGATGATGGCCCGAAGCCACCCAGAATTCCGGCATCAGTCCTGCCCCCTCAGATCGAACAGATCGACGTGATCTTCGGCCTCTTCCTCGAAGAACTGAAAGGCCCGGTCATGGCCTTGCAGATGGCTTGCGGAAAAGGCGGTTTCATCCCTTGGGCGCAGCGAACGGAACTGTTCGCGGATCGCGCCATCCTCATGCTTGCGGTGCAGCGCGAGCAGCGTGTTGAGGTCATGGTCACGGCACAGGCTTTCGGCCATGGCCACCTCCTCCTCGGCCGCCGGGCGCGCGACTGCGAGCGAGGGCGCGCCAAGATGGGCCACAAGCTGTTCGGCCAGCCGTTCCACCACAGCCGCGCGTTCATCGGGACGCGCCTCTTGCACGGCGACGAGGGTGGAATGGCCAAAGCTGTCCACCCCCAGAAAGCCGGAGCGAAAGGCGATGGCCTCTTTGCGCGACAGGCTTTCTGCCGTGCGGCCCCAGAACAGGAAAGTTCCGGGCACGGCCCATTCGCCGGGTTCTGCCGCATGGGCGAAAACCACCTTGTCGGACGGATCAAGCCGGATGGTGCGCGGCAGGCGGGTCACCGCTTTGGCCCCCGCGCATCGCGCCAATCGGCGGTGGCCAGCGCCTCGGCCAAGGGGGGATACCGCTTGCCCCCGCCCGAAGGCGTCATTTCCATCATCTGCACGCCTTCGATCCGGCGCACGCCGCGCAGAAGCGGTGGGTCAATCCGCATCAGATAGCGGTTCGTCACCGCATCAAACCCTTCATGCGTCCAGCGGTCGAAATAAAGCATCATGTAAGAGGCGAAGGTGGAGACGATATCCTCGGCCGGATCAAAGGCCTCTTCCTTGAGCGAGGTCGAGTGGGGGAAGCGGCCCGGTTCTTCCAGATCATCGCGGTCGGCGATCAGTTCGGCGGCAAAGACCATCCAATCGGGCACTTGGTCTTCGGCGCAGTTCGGTGCCACGGCCAGCCGCCCGCCGCCCAGACGCGCGGCATCATAGACGATCTGATCGGGCCAGAGGATCCGAACGGGCCGTTCCGGCGGGCAATGGGCAGCCAGCGCATCTGCCAGTGCCGTCATGCCCAGAAGAAAGGCCCGCCGCGCCTCGGCCAGTGGCTGTTCGGGCTCCAGAACGACCGCAAAGGCCAGAAGGCCTGCGGATTGATGAAGGACGAGCGTTCCAGCACCAAGGTCAGGGGCGATGCGGACCGCTTCGGCCAGAACATCGCGCGAAGCGCAAGGATGGAGGGAAAACGCAGGCGGAAGGCGCAGTTGCGCCTGTGGTGGCTTGACGGCATTCTGCATGACGGATCGCATTTTCCCCCGCTTCGACGCTACCCTTGATGGGAAGTCTGAATTACATGGGCGGAAATAGTCTAGCTAAAGCCCCCAGAAAAGGCCCCGCCCGACATGAACGACACAAGACTGATCTGTAGCTGTGAAGGCACGATGACCCTTTTGCCCGAAGCGCTTGGCGCAGAAGGAAAGCCCGCAAGCCAGCTTTGCCGTGCCCAGCTTGGGAATTTCCGTGCCGCGCTGGGGGAGTTCGCCTCGGTCACCGTGGCCTGCACGCAGGAAGCGCCACTGTTTGCCGAAGTTGCGCAGGAGGAGAATTTTTCCGGCAACCTGCGCTTTGCCAATATCCGCGAAACGGCGGGCTGGTCGGAGGAAGGTGCGCAGGCCGCCCCGAAGATGGCCGCCCTTTTGGCCATGGCCGAGGTGGAGGCCAGCGTATTCGAGGTGGTGACGCTGGAAAGCCATGGCGTGGCCCTGGTGCTTGGGCGCGATGAGGTCGCGCTGGAGGCGGCGCGGGCGCTTTCCGATCTGCTGGATATCACGGTGCTGTTGCAGCCGGGGGCAGAGGTCGCCCCCCCGCGGCAAACGACTTGGCCGGTTCTGCAAGGCCGGATTGCCCAAGCCACGGGCCATCTGGGTGCGTTTGAATTGACTGTGAATGCCTATGCCGCGCCTGCGCCATCGTCGCGGGCAAGGCTGGAGTTCGGGCCTGCGCGCGATGGGGCGGTGTCGCGCTGTGATCTGGTGATTGATCTGACCGGCGGGCGTGCGCTTTTCGATGAAACGCGCCCCGGCTATTTCCGCGCCGATCCGCGCGACCCGGCGGCGGTGGCCCGGCTGATCACGACCGCGGGCCAGATGGTCGGCACCTTTGACAAGCCGAAGTTCATCGATTTCACGCCGGGCCTGTGCGCCCATTCGCGCAATACGCTGACGGGCTGCACGCGGTGTTTGGACCTTTGCCCGACAGGCGCGATCCTGCCTGCGGGCGATACAGTGGCGATTGACCCGGCGATCTGCGCGGGCTGTGGGCAATGTGCGGCGGCCTGCCCCACGGGGGCGGCAGCCTATGCCCTGCCTGTTGTTTCCAATATCGCGCAACGCCTGCGGCGGGGTTTGGCTGCATGGTTTGCGGCCACGGACAAGACTGCCCCGGTGATCCTGTTCCATGACGAGGCCCATGGCGCGCCGTTGATCGACGCCATGGCCCGGTTCGGGCGTGGCCTGCCCGCGCATGTGATTCCGGTGCAGATCAATGAACCGACCCAGATCGGCCCAGAGATCATGGCCGCAAGCCTTGCTTGGGGTGCGGGCGGTATCCGCGTTCTGGCCAAGGCGCGTCCGGCGCATCCGCTGGATGGGCTGGACGCGACGCTGGACCTGATGGGGGTCATCACTTCGGCAAGCGGTTTGCCAGAGGGACTTTGCGCCCTGATCCAGACCGATGATCCCGATGCCTTGGAAGCCGCGCTGTGGCACAAGGCCCCGCAGGCGCGGGCCACGCGGTCAAGCTTTTTGCCGCCAGAGGACAAGCGGGGCCTTCTGACGCTGGCCATGGCCGAGTTGAACCGCTCCGCCCCCGCCCCGGCGCAGAAGATTGATCTGCCGCAGGGCGCGCCCTTTGGCACAGTGGTTCTGAACACGGATGCCTGCACCCTGTGCTTGGCCTGCGTGGGCGCATGCCCGACTGGGGCGCTGTCGGACAATCCCGATCTGCCGATGCTGCGCTTTGCCGAAAGTGCCTGTGTGCAATGCGGCATCTGCGCGGCGACCTGCCCGGAAAAGGCGATCAGCCTTGCGCCGCAGATCGATTTCGAGGCTTGGGCGCAACCGCGCCGCGTGTTGAAGGAGGAGCCACCCTTCTGCTGTTCGTCCTGCGGCAAGGCCTTTGGCACCGGGTCGAGCATTCGCCGGGTGATGGAGAAGTTGCAAGGTCACTGGATGTTCACCGGGCCGGAAGGTGAGGCGCGGCAGAAACTGCTGACGATGTGCGACGATTGCCGCACGCGCGAGGTGGTGATCGCGGGCTTTGACCCGCATGGCGAAAGATAAGCGTCAGCTCGGCACGACCGCGCGGCCAAGGCACCAGTCCAGAACGGTCTGAGGGTCGCGCGGCAATTCCACGGCCAGATCACCGGCAAAGGCCAGAAAACCCTCGCGCGCGCTGGCCGACAAGGTGGTGAGCACGGGTATGCCCGCCACCAGCGCCTTGCCGATGACCGCGCGGAAGCCCTGCCCTTCCAGCTCTGACTTGCCGAATTTGTTGACGATCAGAAGCGAGATGGGCTGGCTGTCAAGCAGCGCCTCTACCTGCCCGACCGCAAGGGCCAGCCCTTCGGAATCGAGCCGGCAGCCGCGCGCATGGCGGCCACGATCCTGCGAAATCCGGATGACCTGCCCGCTGCCCAAAAGGCGCAGGTCCATGTGGCAGCGCCGATCCGGGTCGAAGACGAAATTGGTCTGGATCGCCCCGGCAAGGGCCAGTCCACGCGCGGCCAGCGCCAGCGCGACGCTTTCCAGAAAGCCGTCAGCTTCGGCTGAGGTGGGATTGATCACATATCCAAGCATGGGTGGCGGCGTCCGGCGTTGCTGCGCGGCGAGTTGCATTGGCCGGAGCAAAAGTCAACGTCCAAGGCGCGAGGAAGGCTCACCGCAGCGCGTGGCGGGGGGCATGTCTGCCGCCCCTGTGACCGGAACGGAAGGAGGGATTAGCTGCGCAAGCCCATGCGCGTTGCGTGCCATGCGGCTTCTGCGCGCGAAGAGATGCCAAGCTTGCGATAGACGGATTTGATATGCCCCGCCACAGTCGTTTCGGCGATGTTCAGATGCTGGGCCACTTCCGTATTGCGCAGGCCGCGCCCGATCAGGGCGAGGACTTCACTCTCGCGGTCGGTTAGCCCCGGCTCTGTCGCGGCAGGCCCGGTGAAGCGGAAGTGATCCATGATCCTGCGCGCGATCGAAGGGGACAGCGCGGGAATTCCATGGCTGATCTGGTCCAGCTGCCGGGCCAGAACAGCCGCCGGATATTCCTTCAAAAGATACCCGTCCGCTCCGGCAGAGAGCGCGGAAACGACGGACGAATCCTCTCCGATCACGGTGGTCACGACGCAGAGGGTTGGCATCTGCGCCGCCCGCATTTCGCGCACGACATCAAGGCCCGATCCATCCGGCAAACCCAAATCAATCAGGGCGAGGTCATATACCCGTGGGATCAGGGCGAGCGCCTGAGCAACTGTGGCGGTCTGATCCACGGTCGCTGACGGATAGGCTTGCAGGACGATCTCTGTGAGCCAAGCTCTCGTCTCGGCGATATCTTCTATGATCAGGATTTTGCGCATCTTACGTGCCCTGCCATCGCGCTGCGGGCTGGGACTGGACCGGCGTTGGCATGTGAACCGCTTCGGGTGCGGTGGATCTTCCCTGCGTCAGCGGCGCAAGATGGACCGGAAATTCCACCGTGACAGCCGTTCCGATACCATTTTGCGGCGTGCTGATTTCCAATCTCCCCCCCTGCGCCTCGGCACGTTGGCGCAGGTTGGACAGGCCCTGACCGACACGGTCGCTTGTGCGCGCCTCGGAGCGGCTGCTGAGGCCTTTGCCATCATCGCTGACATGCACGGTCATCCAATGCGCGCCGCTTGGGGCGTGTCGGTGCAGGTCAATCCGAATGCGGACATGGGCTGCACCAGAATGGCGAAGGACATTGCCGGCAAGTTCGCGCAGGGTTGCGCGCAGGGTCAAAGTCGTCGAGGGCGCAACGTAGAGGTCCGGCATGTCCGAAAAGGTCCAGTCGACCGCGATCTGTGCGGCACCCAGATGTTCGGTGACCTCACTGCGCAGATCGGCCAGCAGGGCGTTGAGGGCAAAGGCATCGCCTTCGGAATTCGCGATGATCTCGCGCAGGTCGGTCAGGGCCTGACGGATCAGGGTGTCTTTGCGGGGTGGGGCGGTGCTGTGCAAGGCACCAAGAAGCTGGACCCCGACATTGTCGTGGATATCGCGATTGATCCGGCGGCGTTCTTCCCTTGCGCCAGCCTCATAGGCATTCCGCTGGTCAAGGATTTGTTGCACCATTTGTAAAAGCACCCTTGCGCGACGCAGATCCTTTGGCGTGAAAAGGCGTTTGCCACGCTGCGCCCATCGCAGCCGCAAGGGCGGCACGCGGTCTATGGCGGGAAGGTCCAGACATTCGCCGCCGTTGCTGATCTCGACGTCTTGCACGAAGACATTGGCTTCGGTGATGTCCATCGGGCGGAATGCGGCGGACATCAGAAGATGCACCCGCCTGCGCTGTTCATCTGCCGTTGCCGCAAGGCCCACATTGCTGACAAGGTTGAAGGTTTCCTCTTGGGACAGCACCTCTGCGCCCAGAAGGCGCCGCCCGATCCACGCCCGCGCGGGAAGATACAGGAAGGCGATGACCAGCAAGGCGATCGAAAACGCAGGGATGCGGTCCAGCGCGATGACATAGAGCAGAAAGACATCTATCCCAAGAAGAAGGACCACGCCCGTCGTGTAAAACAAAAGCCGGAACGCCCAATCCTCGATGGCGAAAAGGCGATAACGGGCGACACTGATGGCCATCCCGATATAGACGACCATGAACATCCCGAATGCGTGGCCTTGCGACACGGTGGGCTGAATTCCAATCACCTGCGGGGCGACGATCAGGAACACAAAACTGCCTGCGCCGATCACGACGGACAGGCCAAACCAGCGCAGGGCGGAACGATCTTTGGGCCGTCGCCGCGAGGCGATGGTTTGCGCAATGGCCGCGAGGACGATGAGAAGCATTTCCAGCAGAACAGGAAGATGGATCAGGCTTAACGTCGAAACCGCAGGACGCAAAAGGGCGAGGGCAGCCCAGAAAAGCATGAAGCCAAGGCAGACCAGCATGACCCTGCGACTGACCAGACGCACCGGATGCACCAGAAAGAGACTGACCATACAGGCGCCAAAGAGCAATGCCCCTGATGAATTGATGGCCGATGCCCATGCAAACATCCCCTCTGGCAAGGCAAGTTCGCGGGTGGAATACAGCGCCGCAGCATGGGCGGAAATGGCAAGTCCAGCGCCTGTTCCGGCAAGCAACGTCGGCGCCGTTTCGCCTTGGCGCAAGGCAAAGACCCAGCCGCCGAGCCATAGGCCGACAATCCCCGTCAGCAGCTGCACCCAAAAGACACCCGGCAGGTCCCAAAGCGGCCGCATCGGCGCGGGTGTGACGACGAAGTGGCGCTCTGGCTGATCGGTCTTGAGGAGGATCTGCTCGGCACGCAGGATCTCGGCGATGCGGCCCTGATGCGCGAAAAAGGCCTGCATCTCGGCAACGGTCGGCAGACCATCGGGTTCCTCAAGACGATCCACGCCGCGGAGCGCCACCTGATCCAGCGGCGCCGCGCTTCGGGCGACGGATACAAGCGTCGTTCCAACAGGGACCGCGGCCGCCGGACCTGATGGCGTGGCGGAGAGGACAACCAGCGCAGCACCGTCCGGGCTGGCTTGCAAGGTCAGGCCGAGCCAAGGCTGGCGAAGGGACAGAAAAAGCACGCATGCGACGCTGAGCAGCGAAAGCGAAACCATAACGCCGAATACGACCAGCGGTGACCTGGGCACCTTTTCCCCCAGCACAAGTTCCAGAACAGCCTGTGTCTTTACCCGAAAGTCTGCGGCGCATGCGGCCGCATTTCAAGCGCTAAAGACCCCCTGAACAGGGGGGCGACGATCGTTTTGAACTGTGACAGCGTGGCTGCGGTGGCTGTCGCAGAGACAGCCCTTTTTTCTGAGGGGGTTAAAACACAATGCTTGACCGAAAATTACGTGTCGCCGTTTCTCTTGTCGCGGCGCTGTCACTCTCTGCTTGCATGGGAAGCAACGGCGGCGGTGGCGGTGGCGGCCCTGTGACAGCCGCAGATTTCGATGAAAACTATGACCGTGTCACCTCCGTTGCCCCAACGACCGACATGCCAACCACCATCGAAGCCACCTATACCGGGGCGGTGAAGGCAGATGTCCTCGAAGGTTCAGCAACGGTTGGCGAATTGCTGGCCGATCTTGAATTGGAACTGAACTGGACCGACGACCCGGCGGTTGCCAACGAAGTCAACGTCTGGGCAGGCTCTGTCACCAATGTCCGCGGCACCGTGGATGGCGAAGAATTTGTCGCCGAAGGGCAGTTGGATGTCGTTCCGGACCTGAGCGCGATGCGGAGGGACGTGACCACAATCTCTGTCCCAGGCGTTGGCGATGTGACGACCGAAACGGGCTCTGCCCAGATCAATCTGGCCGGGACACTGACCGTAGATGGGGAAACCGCCAATGCGGGTATGCTGCTGGGCGGGACCTGCTTTGGCCCAGAATGCGCCGCTCTTGCGGGAACGGCTGGCGGCTCGATCTCTGACAATCCGCTCTTCCCGGAATACGTCCTGAGCGGTGAATTCTACGCGGAACGTTAAAGCGCGGAGGGCGCGCCCCCGTCGAAGGAAGCCAGGTCATGATTGTGCGCAAGGCAGAGGATTGGGTGCAAGTCATCATGGCCACCAAGAGGGGGGCGCGTTTCGTTTGGCATGGAGGCATCGCCATCTGCCTTGCCGTGATCATGGCGGGGTCCTCCATCGCGCTGGCGCAGGAGAGGCCCTCTGATCCCTACGGCAGGGCGATTGAGCGCGTCGCGCAACAGGATTTCGCTGGCGCGATCCGGATTCTGGAGGGCTGGACGCCAAGCCAGCAGGGCGATGAGGAGCGAAGGCTCTGGGCGCTTGCCCGGATTGCCCTCGAGGCAGAGGACCTTCCCCTTGCGCGCCGGGCCCTGTCGCGGCTGGTGTCCTTGCGGCCGGACGAGGCGCGGTTTCGGGCGGAACTTGCCAAAGTCCTGACCGCGCTGGGAGAGGATGAACGCGCCGCCTATCAGGCCGAGTTCGCGGGCACGGCGCCGACACAAAGGACAGTGCTCGCGCGCGAGAAGACCTTTTCAACACGCTTGTCCTTTGCCATCGTGCCGCAAAGCAACCCGGCCCAGCGTACCGATGCAGAGGTCATTGAAGTGCTGGGGCTGCCCCTGCGGCTGGCACCGGGCGCACGCGCACAATCGGCCACCGGAGTGCGGGCTTCTGCAACCGCCCTGTGGTCGCCGCGCCTGAATGCAACGACCCGCGGCAAACTCTCTTTCGGCGTCTCGGGTCAACTCTACGAGGATAGGGCGCTGAACGATGTTGTCGCCTCGGCCGAGATCGGGCTGGTCCACGTGACATCCGGAAACCTGCGCATCGACGGCAGCCTTGGCTATTACCATCGCTGGCTTGCCGGAGCGCTATACTCGAGGGGGCCTGGCGTTACACTCGGCTTCACAAAGGCTATCGGAACGCGTGGCAGGTTCGTGGCGGCCTTTGCCACGCAATGGCTTGACCATCCCAGAGGGGCCGTGGCGGATGGGCCAAGATCCATCGGCCAATTGACCTATAGTCACGGGATATCCAGCCAAACCGTTGTGCGCGCCTCCACAAGGTTCGAACGGACAGAGGCCAAGGTTGATTTCCTGTCGGTGACAGCCCGGGAAGTGGGGCTTGGCATGACACATGCGTTTCGCGGCGGTCTGATCATGGGTACAGACATTCTTTTCCGCGAGGCCCGCTATGATGGGGCGACGGCGCTTTTCCCCCGGGCGCGCGAGGACAGAAGGTCCACGCTCCGGGTGCGCTTGACACATGCCGATCTCAGCTGGAAAGGCTTTGCGCCATCGCTTGAACTGGAAGTCGTCCGCCAAAAATCGAACCTGCCGGTCAACCGCTTCAGAAACACCGCCGTATCGTTCGGCTTTACAAAAAGCTTTTGATCGGGGGAGTTGCCTCCGTCGAATATAAACGCGGCGGGGAACACCCGAATGTTCGGGATCAGAAGACCTTTCCTGTCAGGACGATGTACGAAGAAAATCTCCACGCCGAACATGGCAAGACGACCGCGTCGGAACCACCCTGCGGCTGTCTGGACCTTCGCGGAAAACGCCGATGGACCGGCACGAACAGCCGGTGCTTGTTCACTCATCTTGTCTCGGCCCTTGCTTTTCTGTAGCGTCGGCTGATCGTTCAAAGGGAGGGTGGCATGATCGACACCACCGGAGCAAAACCAAACAGCTGGTTTTGAAAGCAAGGAAGAGTGAATTGGTATCGCGGCTGTTGTCTTTTTTCAGACGCATGTTTTTACGCAGCATCCTCGTGAAAGATTTGTTTTTGGGGTTTGTACGCAATCCGCGTATTGGCCTTCAGACAGCACGCCTTGTGATTGCACGGAAGGCTCGAATACGGCAAAGCCTCCGCCTTGCAGAACGGAACCGATCATCCCTGCGGGACGAAATTTCTTTGTCAACGATGACACGGGATGCGCTCATCATGGGCCTATCCCAAAAAATGGGGGTGATTGAACTTGATCGTCTTCCCGGTGTTCCCTCGATCGGCGTTGCAGAGGTTAATCTGCTTTCGGCGCTGCATTGGTTGGAACCAAGGATGCAGGACGTCAGAATGCATATCGGTCGCGAACAGGTTACCTTAGATGACCCAAATAGCAAAAATAGGGTCTTGTCTGCAAAAAGCATTCGCTTGACATGGCGTGGTCCGAGCAAGGATTTGGAAACAATAAGTATCGAGCCTTATTTTAAGAAAGAACCTGAGAAATGGATTTCGACCAACTCAAATAACCGATTGCTTCGCGCAATTTACGATGACAGGCTGGAAGTGGCGGGTCTGAGCCGAGCCACGGAAATACTTGGAGCGCCCTCGTTTGCAGCTCAGGTGACGCAGGAGCCAATTGACGTCGTCTATACCTGGGTGAACCATGCTGATCCTGAGTGGGATAGAATTTTCAGAGAGCATAAGGAACTGCATCGGAAAAACACTGGCTCAGCCGAAATGGATGCAAGACGTACCACTGGGAATGACGCGCTATCTCTGACAAGGTTTCATTCCAACGATGAACTTCGTTATTCGATGCGATCAATCGCCGAGTGTTTGCCTTGGGTGCGGAACATCATTGTTTTTTCAAATTGCGCCCCTCCTTCTTGGCTTAACTTGAATGACACGCGCATCCGTTGGGTCACGCACAGCGATGTTATTCCGTCAGTTTATCTTCCGACCTTTTCCTCTCATGTGATCGAAAGTTTTTTACATCATATTCCCGGGCTTTCTGATCTGTTCATTTACATGAATGACGACGTTTTTATTGGAACGCCACTTCCGCGCAGTTTTTTCTTTGCCCGAAATGGTGCATCGCGGGCATTTCTTGAAACTTATGGTATGGTTTCAGGAGAAATTGAGTCAAAAGATCCAGATTATCTCAATGCTTCACGTAATTCAGCACGGCTCATCCGTGAGTGCTTTGGGTATTCGCCAACACAGCTCCACCAACATACGGCGTTCGCCCTACGCAGGGATACTCTGAAAGAAATCGAGGATCGTTGGCCCGAACAAATCGAAGCCTTCCGTAAAAATCGTTTTCGGACACCGCAAGATCTCAATATCACTTCTTTTCTCCACCATCATTATGGTTTGGGAACGGGCAAGGCGGTTGAGGCCTCGGTAAGAAATGCATTCATAAAATCATCAGATGTGAACTGGAGATCGAACCTCAAAAGTTTGAGGTGGAAAGATTTTGAAGTGCTTTGCATCAATGAAGGCGGTAACAGCACTCTTTCGGCGCCATGGGAACAGTAAAGCGATCCTGAATGCCGAAGCGTCGCCGCCTCCATCGTCACTCCCGTATGAAACTGATCAACTCGGACTATGCAGACTTGTAAAGGTTACCTTCGTGTGACAGTCGCTGCGACACCGGCCTGCCGGGTCGGCAGTACAGCTGCACGAATGCGGGAACGGCACGTGCTGGGTGGTTCTGTCGCAAGTGAGGGGACGCATCGTCTGTTGCGATCCCTTGAGGGTCGATAGGGTTCATGGATCAATTGCGTCGTCAGCAAGAGCGGAATGAAGACATCATATCAGTGGTGATCCCAGTGCATTCGCGCATGGAAACTTTGTGCGATGCCATAGACTCTGCGCTTGCTCAGCGCGATGTTGATGTCGAGGTGATCGTGGTAGACGATGCCTCTCCTGACCCAGTAGCACCTTTTCTGGCTGATGCTTATCCCAATGTCCGCGTGATCCGACTGCCTCGGAGAAAGGGTGCACCCACAGCGCGAAACACAGGAATTAGCGCTGCCCGCGGGACACATATCGCTTTTCTTGACTCAGACGATACATTTGAACCTGACAAATTGCGTCGGCAGATGAACGCCATGCAGAAAACTGGCGCGCGTTGGAGTACCTGCGGCTTTCGCACTGCTGACGGGCAGCGCTGGATGACAGGCCAGCCTCAGCGAGGGGTGCTCCTGCGTCGCAATTGCCTTGGCGGGACTAGCGGGCTCATGGCTGATGCTCAACTTTTGCGGGAGGTGAATTTTGACCCGAAGATGCTGGCGACCCAAGACTGGGAGCTCTTCTTGCGATTAGAGGCCAGTGCCCCGGGCTATCATTTGAATGAACCGCTCTACTTCTATGGAACCGATTGCAAAAATCGGATCACACTTCAGGCGCGCCGCCGCCTCTTGGGTCATGTCCAGCTTTATCGGCGTCACATCATCGGGAATCCGAAAGCATCACACCTTGATCACTTGGCACATCGCCTGATGCAGGCGAAACTGTCGGCGGATGCCACCAACAAAAGGATTTGCGCCTTCTGTCTTAGGATCGCAGTTCGACTTGTCTCAAGATAATTGTCTATGAACTTTTGCCGGTTTCGTGGACACGGTGGCCTCACACTGAACTTTCCCAGAGCCGCGACCAGAGTTTGCTGCTGATTTCCGCCGTTCGGCCTTGGTTAATCAGAGCAGTCCAGGCCCTTTGCGCGGCAAAATACGATGCCCCCTGAGACAGCACTCTTGCAGCAGCTAGGCGTCTTGAATCTCGTGAATGACCCAATCCGGAAGCGCAGCTGATGCGAGGTCGGCAAACAGGCGTTGCCGGTCCTCGGGGCGCTCCTGCAAATACCGCTGTATCAACTTCGCCTGGACGCGTATCTGCTTCTCTACAAAGCTGGGAAGACGGCATTCGGTAGAGGCGTGCCAACGGGACAGACTGACCAGAATAGCGATATTTTCTGCAACAACAGTCTCATACGAACGGATACGCCGCGACAGAGAGCCTTGCGTCAATGTTCGCAAATAGAGAGCATTTCCAGGGTCGCGGACAAGCCGATTGCCAGGAAGCATCGCTGTTGCAAATTGGGCCCAATACACGACATCTTCGCCGCTGCGCAGTGCCGGGTCGAAGGCAAAGCGCCGCATCGCAGAACTGGGCACCAGTTTGCAGGCATTCATGGCATAAACAGCGCTGAGCTGTGAAACGGGTATTGCGCCCCGACCGGCGGCGGTTTCGAGCTGAATCGAAAGCGGCGTCCTGTAGGCATTTCCGTCCAACACATCCCGAATACCGGCGATGATGACGCTTTCGCCATCCGCTTCTGCAAGCATCGCCTCAAGATATGCAGGCGTTAACCTGTCATCGTCGTCCAAAAGCGTGATATGGTCAAAACGGGCGCAGGCAATACCGGTATTGCGTGCCTGACCTGCACTGGCTGGAGCGCTGTGCATCACGCGAACGGCCACGTCTGGATGCGCGCGGCAGAAACGCGCGATCACGGCTTCGCTGCCGTCTTCGGGGCCGTTCAAGACGACAATCACTTCATAATTCTCTCTGGCCAGCGTTTGCGCTGCAAGGGAGGCAAGACATTCTTCTATCCGCGCCACCGCCTTGAAGCTTGGAATAACGACCGTCACGCCACGCGGCTGGAATGTGACACCCAGCTTGGGCTGAAGCTCCACAGCCGTCGGCCCCGAAAGCGGGGTTACAACCAGCTTCTGCGTTCCGGCCGCGACTGGGAGAAAAAGAACCGCTCCGGATGCAAGACTGCCCGGAATTCTGAGCACCCGCCTGCCTTGGGTTGCTTTCCCAAGGGTTGACCGGTTGAGCACACCCGACACGGTCAGCGTATAGTCCGCGGAGGATGTAGCCGCCTGTTTGAGGATCAGCTCAACCGAACCTTCTCGCCCATCCAATGGAATTTGAAGGTCGACTGCGGGTTGGCCGGGCACGAGATGTGTTTGTGGAAAGGCAATCTCTTCGATAGGCGCTACACCATGCGCAGGACCTATCTGCCCAGACAGAGGAAGAATGCTTCTGGTGGCTGTTCGCGCCTCCTTTGATGAAAGAGGACCCGTTCGATTTGTAGGGCGGTTTTGGTCGGTCTGGATTTGATCCGCTTTAGAGCGCGCTTTGGCCATCCGAAACAGGCTCAAGAGCCTCTTTGGAAAACGGAGCAAGGCTCCGGGTGATTGTATACTTTCTACGAGAAGACGTCCCGCCTGCATCGATACAGAGTCGAGGATAAGACTGCGTTCACGCTCCAGATCGCGCACACGCTGTTCCACCTCTGCAAGCTGTGCTTCAAGCTTCCGTCGCTCTTGTTCGACCTGATCCAGCCTCTGTTTCAAAGCCTGCGCATCTGCTGCATGCCGTGGAGGTCCGTTGCTTGCCAACACCAGGCTCTGCGGCGGCGTCAAAGCCATCGGACGCGCCTGTCTGATGTCATCCTGCAGCAGTCGTACGACCTCAAGCAGGAAGGTGTCTAACGGCTCGAGCACCTTTGGTGGAAACACGATTTCCTCCGCCTCCCCTGGCGCGCTCAGAAGATCGGCGGAGCAGACGAGGCATGAACCGAAGACCTGAAGCTCACGCAGGCTGAAAAACCTGCCAAGGAGGTCGATCGCGGCTGTGAGTGGACTGCTGCCACTTTCCGGTCGAGCACCTGCATGGCTCAGCGGGATTTTGATGATCAGACGCCCGTGTTTCTTCAACAGGGAAGTGACACAATGCGAAATCGCCTGTGCGGGAGCCGCCCCAATGACTGCCCAATCCAAGAGGATGGTATCGAATTGCTGTTCGCCAAAGTCATAGGCCAAGATGTCTGCACAGAGGAATGCAAGCCCTTTCCGAACGGTTTCTGACCCTAGGGCCAAGTTGCGATGGGCAGCTTCGATCGCGCATGCATCATGGTCGAGGCCGACAACGGAAAAACCTTCTTTGGCCAACAGGATCGAGCATTGGCCTTGGCCGCAACCGGCATGAAGGACCCTTTCGCCAACCACATGATCTACCACCCAGCGGTCCAACATGGAGGCTTGCTTTGCAGGGCTGTTCGCTTGCGGTTCTGCGTTTTCGGTCATGATGCCCAGTCCTGAGGGAAACGAGCGATCAAGATGATCCTCTCGCATTGGGAGTTTAGAGCCTAGTCCGCCTCTACACGATACGCAAAACCACGGCCATCCGGGGGGGCCGGCGTTGAGATTTCGCCAGCACCTTCGCGGCGGCGGCTGTGTGGGGTCTTTGGGTCATGAGCCGCACGGCGCCGGTCTGGCGCGGGTCATTTCCCTCCCCATGACCCAACGGCTTCTGCGGCCTGGCGGGGTCCGGTGTCACCTAAGCGCATTATGCCAGCCCATGACCCGATCCGATGGGCGTGGATGGACACTGGAATCGACACTGCGATCGACAGTGGGCACCGGTCGCCGACGAAGAGAAGATCGGTCGCAGATCCCTATACAGCGGTCAAGGATTTGGGCATCCTCCAAAGGCAGAGCGCATTGGGAATGTAGAGGCAAGATGAACTGGCGCCGGAACATGCGGGTATCGCTGTTTGTGGCGCTCTGCCTTTTCCTCGTCTTTACGGTGGAAAGACTGGCCCGCATCAGCGCCTTTTCCGAAGGCCAATATCAGGCCGAAAGCGCCTTGCGCCAGACTGTCGGCGCGCTCGAGGACCATATCAGCCGGTTCGAAGCATTGCCTGCCCTGATTGCGCGGCAATCCGAGGTGCGCGATTTTCTGACCTCAGGGGCGAGCGAAGGGCAGATTTCGGCCATGAACCTTTGGCTCAAGGAAACCAATCAGGTGATCGCCTCCTCTGATCTTTACCTGATCGCGCTGGATGGCACGACCTTGGCCGCCTCCAATTTCGACCGCGCCGATAGTTTCATCGGCGAAAACTTCACCTATCGTCCCTATTTCTCGGACGCGGCAGCCGGTGGTCTGGGGCGGTTCTTTGCGCTTGGCACGACATCAGGAGTTCGGGGGTATTACTTCGCTTCGCCCGTTCGCCATGAGGATGGGCGGATCGTCGGCGTCGTCGCGCTTAAGATCGGCGTGGATGATCTGGAATCGGCATGGCAGGGCCTTGGCCATCACACCTTGGTCACCGATCCCGAAGGCATCGTCTTCATGTCAAGCGATCCGATCTGGCGCTATCGCGGCCTCCTGCCGTTGACGGAGGACCGGATGGCGCGCACGACCGCATCGCGCCGTTACTCCGATCTTCCGTTGCAGTCATTGGACCATGTCACCATGATCGACGCGGGCAAAGAGGTGATCCGCCTTGCCGGCACCACGGGAGAGACACGGGATTTCCTGACGGTCGCGAAATCCATGCCGAATGCGGGATGGACGGTTCATGTGCTGTTCGATACGGCCGCGTTGCGGGCGCAAATTCGGCTCCGGACAGCCGCCGCCGTGCTGCTCTTGGGGGTTGCGCTGTCGCTGGCATGGGCCTTGCGCCAACGCAAGGCCAGATTGCAAGAGCGGATCGCGCTTCAGGTCGCGGCACAGGCAGAGCTTGAACGTCAGGTCGCCGAACGCACCGCCGATCTGCAGGAAGCCAATGATGAACTGCACCGGATGCAGGCCGATCTTGTGCAGGCGGGCAAACTGGCCGCACTGGGGCGGATGTCTGCGGCCTTGAGTCATGAGATCAACCAACCGCTCGCCGCTGCGCGGAACTATGCCGACAGCGCCGCGCTGCTGATCGACCGGGGCGATCTGCCGCGCGCCCAAGAGAATATCGGGCAGATCCTGTCGCTGATCGACCGCATGGCCGCCATCGCGCGCCATCTGCGCAATGTGGCGCGCAAGCCTGATGAAGCCCTGCATCCTGTTGACCTGCACGCTGTGGTGACGGATGCGGTCAAGCTGGCCGATACCCGTCTGGCCGCCTCGGGGGTGACCGTGCACATGGCTTTGCCCCCCGGCCTCCCACCGGTTCGCGGCGGTCCGGTCCGGTTACAGCAAGTCATCGTCAATCTGCTGACCAATGCGGCAGATGCCATGGAAGGCATGGCCGCGCCGGTGGTCGAAATTTCTGCCCGGCAGGAGGGTGGATTGGTCCTCCTCGTCCTGCGCGATCATGGGCCGGGGGTGCCAGCCAGCATCGCCGAACGCATCATGGAACCCTTCTATACCACCAAGGCGGTCGGCTCCGGCCTCGGGCTCGGGCTGTCGATCAGCTACAATATCCTCAAGGATTTTGGCGGCGATCTGCGCGTTTCCAACCACCCCGAGGGCGGTGCCTGTTTCGAAGTGGTGCTGCAAGTGGCCTCGGTGCGGGGGATGGCGGCGGAATGAACCAATGCATCCTTCTTGTCGATGATGATGAGGCGATGCGCCGGTCCACCCGGCAGGCGCTGGAACTTGCCGGGCATGAGGTGCGCAGTTTCGCCAGTGCGGAAGAGGCGCTCGGGGCCGTTTCGCCCGGCCTGAACGGGGTGCTGGTCACTGATATCCGCATGCCGGGGATGGACGGCATGACGCTGATGGAACGGGTCCGGACGATTGATGGCGACCTGCCTGTGATCCTGATCACTGGACATGCCGATGTCAGCCTTGCTGTCACGGCGATGCGGCGCGGGGCTTACGATTTCATCGAAAAACCCTTTGCGATGCAGGCGCTGGCGGTTGTGCTCCGCCGGGCGCTGGACCACCGCGCGCTGGTGGTGGAAAACCGGCGCCTGCGCGCGGTCGCGGGGCAGCGTGACGATCTGGAAGCGCGCCTGCCGGGCCGGTCGGCGGCGATGATCGATCTGCGGCGTCTGATCCGCACGCTTGGGCCTTCGGAAACCGATGTGCTGATCACCGGCCCGACCGGAACGGGAAAAGAGGTCGTGGCGCGGGCGCTCCATGACCTTTCGGGGCGTGCGTCAAAACCCTTTGTCGCGATCAACTGCGCAGCCCTGCCCGCCGCGCTGATCGAAAGCGAACTTTTCGGGCATGAGGCGGGGGCCTTTCCCGGTGCAATGCGGCCACGTTTCGGCCGGTTCGAACATGCGCGCGGCGGCACGATCCTGCTGGACGAGATCGGCTCCATGCCGATTGATCTTCAGGCAAAACTGCTGCGCGTATTGCAAGACCGCGTGATCACGCGGCTTGGATCGAACGATCCGGTGGCGCTCGATGTCCGCTTTCTGGCCACGTCAAAGGCCGATCTGGCCGCGGCCGTGGCCGAAGGGACATTCCGCGCCGACCTTTTTTACCGCCTCAACGTCGCCACCCTGCGCCTGCCTGCCTTGGCGGACCGGCGCGAAGATGTACCCTTCCTCTTTCTGAACCTGATGCGCGAAGCCGCGGCGCGGCAGGGGGTGGAGGATCGACCGGTTGATCCCGATGTTCTGGCCGCGCTTTCGGCGCGGGATTGGCCGGGCAATGTGCGCGAATTGCGCAATGCGGCAGACCGCTTGATCCTTGGCCTGCCGCTAGAGGAAGGCGCGGCTGCGACCTCTGCCCGTCTGGCCGACCGGGTGGCACAGTATGAACGCAGCGTGATCGCCGGGGCCATCGCTGCCCATGGCGGACGGCTGCGGAGCGTCTATGAAAAGCTCGGGATCAGCCGAAAGACGCTGTACGAAAAGATGCAGAAACACGGTCTGGACCGTCGCCTTCTGATCGATGGCGAGGGCGAGGAGGACTGATCGCGCAGGCCGTGTGTGGATTTCCACCCATGCCCTTTGCCCCGATGTTTCGATTTCCACCCATCGCGGCCCCCGCCCCGAAAGATTTCCGCCCTCCTATCCGCCGGGAACTTTGCGCCCGGACCATGCTGTCGATTTCGTGATGGCAACCGCGCGGGGTGGAGACCGCGCGGGGCATATCATCCATGTCTGGGAGGACATAATGACACCGCTCAAACTGCTCGCCGGTCTTGCGACCGGCGCGATGCTGATGGCCACCACGGCGCTGGCACAGGGCTATCCCGAACGCCAGATCACCATGGTCATTCCCTTTTCCGCCGGCGGCCCGACCGACACGGTGGGTCGTCTGATCGCAGAACGCATGTCCGCCGATCTGGGCCAGCAGGTCATCGTCGAAAATGTCGGCGGTGCTGGCGGCACTTTGGGGGCGGGCAACGTCGCCTCGGCCGAAGCGGATGGTTACACGATCCTGCTGCACCATATCGGGATGGCGACCTCTGCCACGCTTTACCGCAATCTGGCCTATAACCCGCTGGAGGCCTTTGAATACATCGGCCTTGTCACCGAAGTGCCGATGACGATCGTGGCGCGCAAGGATCTGGAACCCACCGACTTTGCCTCGCTCGTGACCTATGTGAAGGAAAACGCCGATACGATCACCATGGCCAATGCCGGGATCGGGGCGGCATCGCATCTGTGCGGCATGCTCTTCATGCAGGCGCTGGAAGCGCCCATCGTGACCGTGCCGTACAGGGGCACGGGTCCCGCCATGACCGAGCTTCTGGGCGGTCAGATCGACATCATGTGTGATCAGACCACAAATACCACCGAACAGATCAAGGGCGGCACGATCAAGGGCTATGCGGTCACATCGCCTGCGCGTCTGGACATCTTCCCCGACATGCCGACGGTGGCCGAAAGCGGTTTCGGAAATATGGAAGTTTCGGTCTGGCACGGGCTTTACGCGCCCAAGGGCACCCCGGCCGAAGCCGTCGCGCGCCTGACCCAATCGCTGCAAGCGGCGCTGGCCGATCCGGGCATCGCCGCAAAACTGGCCGAACTTGGCACCTCGCCGTCGCCTGCCGCGGATGCCACGCCCGAGGCGCTGAAGGCCAAGCTTGAGGCCGAGATTGCCCGCTGGAAGCCGGTGATCGAAGCCGCCGGCACCTACGCAGACTGACCGCAACAGGGGGCTGCGCAGGGCGCGGCCCCCACTCTTTTCGGCGGATAACCCCATGAAAACCATTGATCTGACCGATGCCGCGGCAGGCATCCTGTTCATTCTGTTCGCGCTCTTCTTTGGCCTGCAATCGCTGGGCCTTGACCTCGGCACGGCCTTTCGCATGGGGCCGGGATATTTCCCGCTTGTGCTGTCATGCGTGCTTGCAGGCTTTGGCCTGCTGATCCTGCTCAACGCCTTGAAAACCAAAGGACAGGGGGACATCGGCGCACTCGCATGGCGGGGCGTCCTCTTTATCCTGCCCGCCCCGGTCTTTTTCGGGCTTACTGTGCGGGGCCTCGGTTTTGTGCCGGCAATCTTTCTGACCACCTTGATTGCGGGGCTGGCCTCCCTGCGGATGAAACTGCACTGGGCGCTTGTTCTGGCTTTCGGGGTGACAGTCTTCTCGACGCTCGTCTTTTCCTATGCCCTCGGCCTGCCCTTCCGGCGCATCGGCCCTTGGCTGACCTTCTGAGGGCGCACGCATGGATCTGCTTTCCAACCTCGCCTTGGGTTTTGCCACGGCGGCCAGCCCGGAAAACCTGCTCTTTTGCCTGATCGGGGTGATCCTTGGCACGCTGATCGGCGTGCTGCCGGGCATCGGTGCCACCGCGACCATCGCCATGCTGTTGCCCATCACCTTCCAGCTCGAGCCGGTATCGTCGCTCATCATGCTGGCGGGCATCTATTACGGCGCGCAATATGGCGGATCGACCACGGCGATCCTGATCAACATGCCGGGCGAAAGCTCCTCTGCCGTGACCGCCATCGACGGCTATCAACTCGCGCGCAAGGGCAAGGCAGGCACGGCGCTGGCCGTCGCGGCTTTGGGGTCGTTCTTTGCCGGAACAGTGGCCACGCTGCTGGTCGCCCTTTTCGCGCCGCCGCTGACCGTGATCGCGCTGAAATTCGGCGCGGCGGAATATTTCAGCCTGATGGTGCTGGGCCTCGTCTCGGCCATCGCGCTGGCCCATGGCTCGATCCTCAAGGCGCTGGCGATGGTGGTGCTGGGGCTTTTGCTCGGGCTGGTCGGCACGGATATCTATTCTGGCACGCCCCGCTTTACGCTGGGCATTCCCGAATATGCCGACGGGCTGAATTTCGTGGCGCTGGCCGTGGGTGTGTTCGGGATCGCCGAGATCCTGCGCAACCTCGAAGGCGAACAGGACCGCACCGTTCTGACGACAAAACTTGGTGGCCTCTTTCCCTCAAAAGAGGATTTGAAGGCGATGATCGCGCCCATGATGCGCGGCACCGCCGTCGGTTCGATCCTTGGCATCCTGCCAGGGGGCGGGGCGGTGCTGGCCTCCTTCGCCTCCTACACGATGGAAAAGCGTATCTCAGACACGCCCGAGGACTTCGGCAAGGGCGCGGTCGCAGGCGTGGCAGGCCCCGAATCCGCCAATAACGCAGGCGCGCAGACCAGCTTCATCCCCTTGCTGACCTTGGGCATCCCCGCGAACCCGGTGATGGCGCTGATGGTGGGGGCCATGATCATCCAAGGCATCGTGCCGGGGCCGAATGTGGCGACCGAACAGCCTGCGCTGTTTTGGGGAATCATCGCCAGCATGTGGATCGGCAATCTGATGCTGGTGATCCTGAACCTGCCTTTGATCGGGCTTTGGGTGCGGCTTTTGAAAGTGCCTTACCACGTGCTGTTCCCCGTGATCATGGCCTTCTGTTCAATCGGGGTCTATTCGGTCAACTCGAATGTCTATGACCTCTTTGCCGTCGCCTTCTTCGGGCTTCTCGGCTATGCGCTGATCAAGCTGCGCTGCGAACCTGCGCCTCTGCTCTTGGGTTTTGTCCTTGGCCCGATGCTGGAAGAAAACCTGCGCCGCGCGATGATCCTTGGCCGGGGTGATCCATCGATCTTTCTCACGCG
>JALOTC010000181.1 GCA_025458085.1 Cypionkella sp.
CAGTTCCTGCCCCGCAAGTTCAAGATCGCCATCACCGGCGCCTCGGCCGACCGTGCCGTGACCCGCGCCCACGACATTGGCCTGCGCATGGTGCGCAATGCGGCGGGCGAGACGGGGTTCGAGGTGCTGGTGGGCGGGGGCCTTGGCCGCACGCCGATGATCGGCCATGTGGTGCGCCCCTTCCTGCCGGTGGCGGACCTGCTGCCCTATGTCGAGGCCGTGCTGAGCGTCTATAACACGCTGGGCCGGCGCGATAACAAATACAAGGCGCGGGTGAAAATCACCCTGCATGAAACCGGCGCGGAAGAGATCACGCGGATGATCGAGGACCGTTTCGCCGAAATCCGCCCCCTCTTTGGCGGCGCGGATCAGCGCCTGTTGGAGGAAATCCGGGCGGCCTTTGCCCCGCCGGCCTTCCGCAATGCGCCGACCGATGCCTATGATGCCTTCTACAAGGCCGATCCGGCCTTCCGGTCTTGGGCCGATACGAACCTGACCGCGCATCGCCATGCCGATTACGCGATTGTCACGATCAGCCTGAAGGCGCATGGCGCCACGCCGGGCGATGCGACGGGCGCGCAGATGCGCGTCATGGCAGACCTTGCCGAACGCTATGGCCACGGCGAACTGCGCATCAGCCACGAACAGAATGTGATCCTGCCTCATGTCCACAAGGGCGACCTACCCGCACTGCACGCGAGCCTGGCGCAGGCAGGACTGGCCACGGCGAATGTCGGGCTGATTTCCGACATCATCGCCTGCCCCGGCATGGATTACTGCGCGCTTGCAACCGCGCGCTCCATCCCGATCGCCCAGCAGATCGCCACGCGGTTCCACGAACTTGATCTGGAACATGAGGTGGGGCCGCTGAAGATCAAGATCTCGGGCTGCATCAATGCCTGCGGGCATCACCATGTGGGCCATATCGGTATTCTGGGGCTCGACCGCGCGGGGGTGGAAAACTACCAGATCACGCTGGGCGGCGATGGCACCGAAACGGCGGCCATCGGGGAAAAGATGGGTCCGGGCTTTGCCTATGACGAAATCGTGCCCGCTATCGAGCGGATCGTGCGCGCCTATCTGGCGCTGCGCCATGAGGCGGGCGAGACCTTCCTTGAAACGGTCCGCCGCCTTGGCCTTGGCCCGTTCAAGGCCGCGCTTTACGATGGCCAAGAGGACGCGCAGGATGCCGCGTGATCTGACCCGCAGTTCGGTCGCCGAACGGGTGGCGGCGCTGAATGCGCGCTATCGCCACCATTCGGCGACGGCTGTGCTGGAGCATGCGTTGAAGGACGATGATCTGGGCCAGGTGGCGTTGGTATCGTCTTTTGGCGCAGAATCGGTGGTGCTTTTGCATCTTGTTTCGATCCTCGCCCCGGAAACGCCGGTTCTGTTCATCGACACACGGATGCTGTTTCCCGAAACGCTCGCCTATCAGCGCGAATTGGCCGAAAAGCTTGCACTTTGCGATCTGCGCACGATCCGCGCCCATCCCGGCAAAGTGGCTTTCGACGATCCGGACGGCACGCTTTATCAATACAACACCGATGCCTGCTGCCATTTGCGCAAGGTGGCCCCCTTGGAACGCGCGCTGTCGGGCTTTGAGGGCTGGATCACTGGGCGCAAGCGCTATCAGGGCAGCACGCGGCAAGAGGTGGATTTCTTCGAGGCCGAAGGCGAGACGCGGATCAAGGTGAACCCGCTGGCCCATTGGGGGCGCGAGGATCTTGAGGAATACATGATCAACAACCGCCTGCCCCGGCACCCATTGGTCGCCAAGGGCTATCCCTCTATTGGCTGCGCGCCCTGCACCAGCCCTGTGAAACCCGGTGAAGACCCGCGCGCAGGCCGTTGGCGCGGCAGCGCAAAAACGGAATGCGGCATTCATTTCATCGACGGCAAACCCGTGCGCCTAGGCAAGGAGACTGCGGCATGACCATCCTCGTGACCGATACGGGCTTCGCCCCCGCCGGACTTGTGGCCTCTGTGACGCTGGAGGATCTGGCCGCGCATCAAGGCGTAGTGGACCTGTCGCATACCGATGACCCGGCGGCGCTTGCCCCGCATCTTGAGGGCTTGCGGCTTATTCGCGTGGCCTTCCCCGCTTTCAACGATGGCCGGGCCTTTACCATCGCGCGGCGGCTGCGGATGATGGGCTATGCTGGCGAACTGCGCGCGCTTGGCCCGGTGATCGCGGATCAATATGCCATGTGCCGCCGCGTAGGCTTTGATGCGGTGGAAATCCCCGACGACCTCGCCGCCCGCCAACCTTGGGAGCAATGGCAGGCGCGGGCGAATTGGCGCGCGCATGACTATCTGGCGCGACTTCGGGCATGAGCCGCAAAGCCGCTTTCGCTTTCTTCTGACATGGATCAACGCTAGAAAGGCCGTGCCGGGCTAGGACCGGCCAGAGACACCGATGAGTGACCCCCTTCTGATGACCGATGCCGCCCCGGCCACCCCGGCCCCCGAAAAGACCGCCAAAGCCCATTTGCCCGATGCCGCCCGCGTCACTGCGGTCACGCATTGGACTGACAGGCTGTTTTCCTTTCGGGTTGAGCGCCCGCGCAGCCTGCGCTTCCGGTCGGGCGAATTCGTGATGATCGGTCTTTTGGATGATCGCGGCAAGCCACTGCTGCGCGCCTATTCCATCGCCTCGCCTTCGTGGGATGAGGAACTGGAATTCTATTCGATCAAGGTGCCGGATGGCCCGCTGACCTCGCGCCTCCAGCATATCAAGGTTGGCGACGACATCATCCTGCGCCCCAAGCCTGTGGGGACGCTCGTCCATGACGCGCTGCTTCCCGGCAAAAGGCTTTGGCTTCTGGCGACAGGGACCGGCATCGCGCCCTTTGCCAGCCTGATGCGCGACCCTGAAACCTATGAGAAATTCGATCAGGTCATCATGATGCATACCTGCCGCGAGGTGGCAGAGTTGGAATATGGCCGGCAATTGGTGGAAGGCCTGCAAGATGACCCGCTGATTGGCGAGATGGTGGCGGGCAAGCTTCTTTACTATCCCACCACAACCCGCGAACCCTTTGAACGGATGGGCCGCGTGACAGACAACCTTGCCTCGGGCAAAGTCTTTGCCGATCTGGGCCTGCCACCGATGGACAAGGCGACGGACCGCGCGATGGTCTGCGGCAGCCTTGCCTTCAACGTGGATGTAAAGGCCATTCTGGAAGGCTTTGGCCTGACCGAAGGCGCGAATTCAGACCCGCGCGAATATGTGGTGGAAAAGGCATTTGTCGGCGACGGGATCTGACCTCGCGGTTTGCCCGCGCATGAAAAAGGCCGCGCCCAGAAGGCGCGGCCTTTGTCGTTATGGGCGGGGGATCAGAGGCCGAGCGCCGAACGGATCTGGGTCAGTGCGCCTTCGACCAAGGCAGGGTTCGATGCGGCGGCATCAACGGCAGACCGCAGCATCCCCTTGGTCATATCATCCAAGGACGAGCCATCGATCAGGCCCTTGACCGCATCCGCGTTGAAATTCGCAGGGTCCAACAGCGCGGCAGCACCACCGGCAGCGTCGGTTGCGGCATCCGTCGCGGCACCCACCGCGGCAGTGGCGGCATCAGCAGCTCCTTCAACAGCGGCAGCGGCACCAGCCGCGGCATCGGTTGCAGCTTCTGTGGCGGCATCCACCGCACCTTCGACAGCAGCCGTCGCCTCTGCGG
>JALOTC010000048.1 GCA_025458085.1 Cypionkella sp.
ACCTTGGTGTCCGCCACCACCGCCGGCGCATCGGTAAAGGCGATGGCCCCGGCATCGAGCAGAAAGCCGATCTCTGTCATCTCGCGCCCCTCGCGCCCCTTGGTCAGCGCGGCCATGTGGCGGATGCGCACGGGGCAGGCCTCTGCCGCGCGGCGGGTCACGAATTCCAGCGTCTCGGGCGTGTCGATGGCAGGATGGGTATCGGGCCGCGCGATGATCGTGGTGACGCCCCCCGCAGCCGCGGCAAGACCGGCCGAGCGAAAGCTTTCGCGGTGCCGTTCGCCCGGTTCGCCGATCTTGACCCCCAGATCAACGATGCCCGGCGCAAGGCAGGCCCCCTTCCCGTCGATCACCTGCGCGCCTTTGGGGGCAGAGGCGGCCCCAAGGGCGGCAATGATCCCGTCTGCGATCACCATGGTCGTCTCGGTCACCCGGTCGCCCTCGGGGTCGATCAGGCGGATGTTGTCAAGGAATATGGGCGTCATCGGTCAACTCCGGCGGGCGGAAGGGGAGGGGCGGGGCAGGTCATCCCCGCAACCCCGCGAACAGGGCAAGGCCCAGCAGGAACAGGGCCAGAAACAGGACCGCCATGGCCCAGCCCCTTGGACCTTGCGGGGCGGCGGTGGCGGGCGGCGGCGGCAGCGCCTCATCCCTTGGGGCAGGGGCGAGGGTCAGCGGGGCGGGCGGCGCATCCATGCGACGAAACGCGCCCAGAAAATGCAAGCCCGGCGCGGGGGCAAGCTGCGCCGCCTGCCCGCCAAAGGCGCGAGAATGGATCAACAAGACCTGCCCTGTGGCCGCATCCAGCCGGGCACGGGCCGGCTCTAGATCTTCGGCCCGAATGTCATGGCCGATGGCCAGAAGGTCCGACAGCGCCATATCGCCAAGGTCTTTGATCGCGATGCGCTCCACATCCTCATCTCCGATCCGCGCAAGGCCCAGAAGCGGGGCCAGATGCCCGCCATCCACCGGATGCGGCGGAAGGATCGCAGCCAGCGCTGGATCTGCCCGGTCCAGCGCAAAGACGCGGACCACGCCCAGTTCCGCCGCAGGAACGGCAAGGCCCTTCGTCATGCGATCCCCGCCGCCTGTCGGATGCGGGCGGCGACAGCCTCGGCATCGCCCATATATTTCATCAGATGCTTGTCGCCCGTCTTGGTTACGATCTGCACCGCGCCCAGAAAGGGCCTCGCCATGGCAATCTGCCCCAGCGGGATCGACCGCGCCCCCGGCCCCAGAAGCCGCCGCTCGGTCAACCGCCAGAGATCCGAAAGGGCCTCCGAGGCGAGAAAGGCCCCCCGCCCGGCAATCGCCAACCCCGCGCCCAGCGGCCCCATCACCGGATAGGGATTGCCGATCCAGAGCAGGACCACACCCGCCCCCACGCCCAGAAGGATCGCCATGATGATATGGCCCTTCCAATAGGCAGCGCGGTCAGCCCGGAATTCTGCCAGAACCGTTTCCCCCTCGTCGGGCGAAAGGTGGCGTTGCATCAGGCTATCGGGTTCGATCTGGCTCATGGCTCAGGCGATCCAGACGAACAGCACGGTGAAGAGCGCGATGAAAACCAGAACGGCCAGCGCCACCATACCGCCCATCCGCATCTCGGCCTTGGTGGGCTTGCGGTTCGGGTCCGGGGTCATGCCATCACCCCCACGGCCTTCATCCCCCGTTCGGCCCGCAAGTTGCGCGCCAAGAGGTCCATACAGGCCATGCGGACGGCCACGCCCATTTCCACCTGTTCCTGAATGACGCTGCGGTTGATGTCATCGGCGATTTCGCCGTCAATCTCCACGCCCCGGTTCATAGGTCCGGGATGCATCACGATGGCATCGGGTTTGGCGGCGGCAAGCTTTTCGGCATCAAGCCCATAGCGGTGGTAATATTCCCGCTCGGACGGGATGAAGCCGCCATCCATCCGTTCCTTCTGAAGCCGCAGCATCATGACGACATCGGCGCCTTCCAGCCCCTTTTTCATATCGTCGTAAAGCTCGCAGCCGAACTCTCCCACACCCGCGGGCATCAGGGTCGGCGGCGCAATCAGCCGCAGGCGGTTTTCCATCTTGCCCAGAAGGATCAGGTTGGACCGTGCCACCCGGCTATGTGCGATATCGCCGCAAATCGCGATGGTCAGGCGCTGGATCCGCCCCTTGGCGCGGCGGATGGTCAGCGCATCCAGCAGCGCCTGCGTGGGGTGTTCATGCCGCCCGTCCCCCGCGTTCAGCACGGCGCAATTCACCTTGGACGCCAACAGGTTCACCGCGCCCGAGGACGGGTGGCGCACCACCAGCAAATCGGGATGCATGGCATTGAGCGTCAGCGCCGTGTCAATCAGCGTCTCGCCCTTCTTCACGCTGGATTGCGCGACCGCCATGTTCATCACATCCGCCCCAAGCCGCTTCCCGGCAAGCTCGAAACTTGCCTGCGTGCGGGTGGAATTCTCGAAAAACATGTTGATCTGCGTCAGCCCCGCCAAAGCATCGGATTGCTTGACCGTGCGGCGGTTCAGATCGACATACCGGTCGGCCAGATCAAGGATCGTGACGATATCCTGGGGCGAGAGCTGTTCGATGCCAAGAAGATGGCGGGCGCGGAACGACATGGGGCTCTCCCTGCGGCGGCGGTTGGGGGGCTTATGCCAAAGGGGCGCGGGCGGGGCAACGGCTTTGCGCGCGGGGCTGCGCTGATCGGGCGTTTCCCTTTCCTGCCCGGCGGATTACCTTCACGCTATGCGACTCGGAGAACTCATCACGCAAGATGCAGAGGCGGCGCTGGCCGCGCTGGCTTGGCAGCTTGACTGCGGGGTTGATGAGGTCGTGGGGGACACGGCCCTTGACCGCTATGCTTTGCCAGAGGCGGTGCGAGAGGCCGCGCCACGGCCAGATGCGCCAAGGGGGCAAACCGTGGCCGAACCCGCCCGCCGCGCCGCGCAAGCCCTGGCCAACGCCCCGCCGCCCCTGGCCCAAGGCCCCGACCCCGTTGCTGTCGCGACAGAGGCCGCCGGCCGCGCCGCCACGCTATCTGCCTTGCAAGAGGCGCTCGCAGCCTTTGACCTTTGCGATTTGAAACGCGGGGCGCGCAATACCGTCTTTGCCGATGGCAACCCTGCCGCCCGTGTCCTGATCCTTGGGGAAGCGCCGGGGCGGGAGGAGGATTTGGAAGGCCGCCCCTTCGTCGGCCGTGCGGGGCAGTTGCTGGACCGGATGTTTGCCGCCATCGGCCTGTCGCGCCACAGTCCTGATGCCGAAGCCGCGCTCTATATCACCAATGTCATGCCCTGGCGCCCGCCCGGCAACCGCGACCCGGAGCCTGCGGAAATCGGCATGATGCGCCCCTTTGTCGAACGCCATATCGCGCTGGTCGATCCGAAGGTGATCGTCGTGATGGGCAATACACCGCTCTTCACCCTGACCGGCACGCGCGGCATCGTGCGGGCGCGGGGCGCATGGACGCAGGCCCTTGGTCGCCCCTTGTTGCCGATGACGCATCCGGCCTACCTCTTGCGCAATCCGATTGCGAAGCGGGAGGCTTGGGCCGATCTCTTGGCCCTGAAAGCCCGGCTGACAGAAAAGGAATGAAAGCATGAGCCGGATCGACGAAAGCAGGGAATTCATCCCCGTCCGCATTGCGGTGCTGACCGTTTCAGATACCCGTAGCATCGCCGAGGATCGGTCCGGCGATACGCTGGTGGAACGGCTGACCGGGGCAGGCCATGTGCTGGCCGCGCGGGCGATTGTGGTGGATGACCGGGCACTGATCGCCGCGCAATTGCGTGACTGGATCGCAGATCCGCAGGTGGATGTGATTTTGTCCACCGGTGGCACGGGGCTGACGGGCCGGGATGTCACGGTGGAGGCGCATCGTGATGTCTATGAAAAAGAGATCGAAGCCTTCGGCACCGTCTTTACCATGGTCAGCATGGGCAAGATCGGCACCAGCGCGGTGCAAAGCCGTGCCTGCGGCGGCGTTGCCGGTGGCACCTATCTCTTTGCCCTGCCGGGCAGCCCCGGTGCCTGCCGCGATGCATGGGACGAGATTTTGCGCTGGCAGTTGGATTACCGCCACCGCCCCTGCAATTTCGTCGAAATCATGCCACGGCTCGAAGAGCACAAGCGTCGCAAGTAGCACGCGATAGGGCGGGGCTAGGGTGCGGCGGGGCAGCCCCGGATTTCAACCGCCCGCCCTGCGGGGCCGATCACTGTAAGCGTGACCCGGTCACGCGTGAGGGAGAAGGGGCCAGCCGAAGGCGGCACCATCTCGGCCACGGCAGTCAGGGTCTGACCATCGCGCCGCACCTCTGCCTCTGACACCCAGATGCCCGGCTCGCCCGGTTCCATCACCACAACTTCGCCCCGGCCAAGGGGCGGCAGGTCCATGCGCGCGGTCACGCGCAGGCCATCTTGGATCGGCTCCACCGCGCAAGACACGCGCAGCACCCCTGCCTCTGCCGCCGTGGCGGGCCGCGCGCGCAGCGCGGCGGTGATCACCGCATCCGGCCCGCCCGGGGGCAGAAGATCGGCCGCAAGCGAAAGGGCGGCGGGCATGCAGATATCCCGGCAGACGCCAAGTTCCATCTCGGCCCTCAGCCGCACTGGCTGCGCGGGGTCTTTGGCCACCACCTCGATCGGCAGGACGAGTTCCTGATCGTATCCGACCGATTGCATCCCGTTCAGATGAAAGACACGCGGCGCGGGCCAGTGGAAATGTACGGCGCGCACATTTTCGGACCCGGTCCAATCGAAACTGGGCGGGATGCCCGCATCGCCGGGGCTGCGCCAATAGGTCTTCCATTCCGGTGCCAAGCGCAGATGCACGGCGGCCATATGCGTGCCATTGTCCTGCTGCCAGCCGGGCCGGAACTGCCCCTGCAGCACATCGGCTTGGGTCAATCCCTGCGCATGGGCAGCGGGGGCAAGAAGAGCAAGAAGGGCGAGGGCGCGGATCATGGAGCGAAGATAGACAGCGCGCGGCAGATGGGAAGTCACAAAGACGGGATGGAGGCGTGCGCGCTTTGCGCTTGAGGGAGGCGTGCAACAGCGGCATCCTTGTGCCATGGCAAAGGAGGGCCGCATGGATCTTGGCGGAAAGCTTCTGGTCGCGATGCCCGGCATGGGCGATCCGCGCTTTGACCGGAGCGTGATCCTGCTCTGTGCCCATTCCGATGAAGGCGCGATGGGGTTGATCATCAACAAACCCACCCCGGACCTGAGCTTTGCGGGGCTGCTGGAGCATCTGGATATTTCCCGCGCGCCTGCGGGGCGGGATATCCGCGTGCATTTCGGCGGGCCGGTGGAGCGGGGGCGGGGGTTCGTCCTGCATTCCGACGATTACCCGATGGGCGCATCGACCATGCCCGTGCCGGGGGGGCTGCGGATGACCGCGACGCTGGATATTCTAGAGGCGCTCGCGCGTGGTGAGGGACCGGGGTCGGCGCTGCTCGCCCTTGGCTATTCCGGCTGGGGGCCGGGCCAGTTGGAGGGGGAGATCGCGCGCAACGATTGGCTGGTCTGCGATGCCGCCCCCACCTTGGTCTTTGCCGCCGATGACGGGACGAAATGGACCGGGGCGCTGCGGTCCATGGGGATCGACCCGCTGACGCTTTCGGCATCGGCGGGTCGGGCCTAAGGATCATTCGCCGTAGGGCACCCAGACGGTCTTGACCTCGGTCGCGTGCCGCAGGAACTCGCGGCCCTCGCCCGCAGGCTCCATCCAGTCGCGGGCGAGGCCGTTGTTCACCCAAGTCCGCTTCAGATTGCCTGCTGCTTCCGCCTCGATCTGGGCAGAGAGGGGGCTGGAGGAGAAGGACCAGACCGCATCCACATCCAGATGCCCGGCCATCGGCTTGGCCAGTTCGGCATGGGACCCGGTCAGGATGTTCACAACCCCTCCCGGCAGGTCAGAGGTTTCCAGCACCTGATAGAAATCCGTTGCCGCCAGCGGGAAAGGCTCGGAGGCGACCAGAACGCAGGTGTTGCCCATGGCAATGGCGGGTGCCATGACCGAAACAAGGCCCAACAGCGGTGCCTCATCGGGGCAAAGCGCGCCGATCACGCCCACGGGTTCGTTCATGGCGAGCGCGATGCCGCGCACAGGCACGGATTTCGCCGCGCCATCAAACTTGTCGGCCCAAGCGGCATAGGTGAACAGGCGCTGGATCGTGGCCTCCACCTCTGCCGCGCCGGGCTTGCCGGTCATGTCCTTCAGCCGGGCCACGAATTCCTCGGCGCGGGCCGAAAGGTTTTCGGCGATATAGAACAGGATCTGCGCGCGGTTATGCGCCGTGGTCCGGCCCCAGCCCTTGGCGGCATGGGCCGCCTCGACCGCATTGCGCAGGTCCTTGCGGTTGGCAAGGCCGACATGGCCCAGCAGACGTCCGCGCGGGGAATAGACCGCGCGGGAATGGCCGCCATCGGGCCGGGCCTGCTTGCCCCCGATGAACAGCTTGGCCGTGCGGTCGATGCCTTCGACGATCGGCTGATCCGTTGCGCCCACTGCGGCGGTGGGTTTCAGCGCCATGGCCTTTGCCTTGGGGCGCAGATAGGCCAACAGCCCCTCCCACCCGCCTTCACGGCCAAAGCCGCTTTCGCGCAGACCGCCAAAACCAGCAGCGGCATCGAACATGTTGGTGCCGTTGACCCAAACCACCCCGGCCTTCACCTTCGGCGCGATATCCAGTGCGAGGTTGATGTTCTCGCTCCACACACTCGCCGCAAGGCCGTAGCGGGTGTTGTTGGCCAGTTCCACCGCCTCGGCCGGCGTGCGGAAGGTCATGGAGACGAGGACGGGACCGAAGATTTCCTCCTGCATCAGGCGGGAGGCGGTGGAAAGCCCCGTGATAAGGGTGGGCGGATAGAAGCAACCCTCGGGGCAGGGGGTGCGGGCCACGTATTTTTCGCCCTCGGACCCATCGACCAGCGCCCGGATCGTGGCGAGTTGGGCCGGGTCCACCACCGCGCCCACATCGATGCATTTATCCAGCGGGTCGCCGATGCGCAGGCCATCCATCCTGCGTTTCAACTTGTCGTGGAAGCGGTCGGCCACGCCTTCTTGGACGAGAAGGCGGGAGCCAGCACAGCAGACCTGCCCCTGATTGAACCAGATTGCATCAACCAGCCCCTCAACCGCAGAGTCGAGATCGGCATCGTCAAAGACGATATAGGGGGATTTGCCGCCAAGTTCGAGCGTCAGCGCCTTGCCCGTGCCTGCGGTCGCCTTGCGGATCGCGCGGCCAACGGCGGTGGAGCCAGTGAAGGCCACCTTGTCCACATCCGGATGGGCCACCAGCGCGGCCCCCGTGTCGCCATCGCCGGTGATGATGTTCAAGACGCCTTTGGGCAGCCCCGCCCGAGTGCGGGCGCGACCTTCCACGCCAGCATCAGAAGGGGGAAGTTCCACGGGATCACCGCGCCGCAAACGCCCAAGGGGGCCATGTCTGGCTGTTCCGTGGCCAGAAGTTGGGCAAGGCCCGCGTGATAGGAGAAATGCCGCGCGACCAGCGGCACGTCGATGTCGCGGCTTTCGCGGATCGGCTTGCCGTTATCCATCGTCTCCAGCACCGCCAGAAGGCGCGCATGTTTTTGCACGAGGCGCGCCAGCGCATAGAGGATGCGCGCGCGCTGATGCCCCGGCGTTTTCGACCATTTCGGAAAGGCGCGGCGGGCGGCGCTTACCGCGGCATCGACCGTGGCGGCGCTGCCTTGGCTGATCGTGGCCAGCCTTTGGCCTGTGGCGGGGTTTTTCGTTTCGAACCCCGCTTCGGGCGCGGTAAAGCGCCCGTCGATCCAATGGCCGAAGGTCGCGCCGTGCCGGTCTAGCCAAGCGCGGGCCTCGGTCGTTGCCTCAAGGGCGGGGCCGTAATCCATGCTGTCGAAGATATCCTTGATCGTCATGGCCTTACCCCATCGCATGCCGGTAGCCGGCGGAATACTGGCCGGTCAGGTGATGTTCCAACTGTCGCTCGATATCGCCCAGAAGGCTGGAGGCGCCAAAGCGGAACAGGTCGGGTTGCAGCCAGGGCAGGCCCAATTCGTCCTTCATCAACGCCAGATACAAAAGCGCATCCTTGGCCTTGGCGATGCCGCCCGCAGGTTTGTAGCCGACCTTGACCCCCGTCCTGTCCTGATAATCACGGATCGCGCGGATCATCGTCAGGCTGACGGGGAGGGTGGCATTCACGCTTTCCTTGCCGGTGGAGGTTTTGATGAAATCGGCCCCTGCCATCATGCAGACAAGGCTCGCGCGGGCCACGTTGCGCAGGGTGCCCAGCTCGCCCGTAGCCAGAATGGCCTTCACATGCGCCTCGCCGCAGGCCTCGCGCATCTCGCACATTTCGTCATACAGCGCCTGCCAATTCCCGGTCAGCACATGGCGGCGGGAAATGACAATGTCGATCTCCCTCGCCCCGGCGGCCACGCTTTCGCGGATTTCCTGCACGCGCAGATGCCACGGCGACAGCCCCGCCGGAAAGCCGGTGGAGACGGCGGCGACGGGGATGCTGGTGCCTTTCAGCGCCCGCACAGCGGTTTCCACCATGTCGTGATAAACGCAGACCGCACCAACCGTCAGGCCGGGCAAGCCGAGTGCCTCCAGCATCTCAGCCCGCACAGGCTGACGCGCCTTGGCGCAGAGCCGTTGCACCCGGCCCGGCGTGTCATCGCCCGAAAGCGTGGTCAGGTCGATCAGGGTAATGGCCTTCAACAGCCATGCCGCCTGCCAGTCCTTTTTCACGCTGCGCCGCCCGCCAAGGCTCGCGCAGCGCCGTTCGATCGCGGAGGTATTCGCCTGAACCGAGGCGACCCAATCCAGATCGAGTGCCATCCCCGGATTGCGGGCATGGGCCAGTTGGGGAAGGTGAGAAATGCTCTGCGCCGGAGTTGCCTGCTGCGCTGTCATGCCCTGTGCCGCCCTTTGATCGCAAAACCCCCGCCACATTGGCATGTGCGGCGGGGGGCGACAAGAGAGGGTCGGGATGAAATTTGACCCGATGGTCAGCTTTTTGGCTGATCTTCCAAAGTCGGTGCAACGGTTCTGAGTTCCTCGTCATAGGTGGCCCATTGCGTACCAACGCCGGAGGGAGGCAGGTCTTTCTCGGCGATTGCCAGATGCATCTGTGCTTTCGCGAGGAAATTGGCCGTGATCGGCGCAGTCAAAAGAAGGAACAGCGTGATCAACAATTCATGCCAGCTGATCACGCCCTGAAACAGCCAGAAGTAAGCCATTGAGGCAATCAGCGCAGAGCCGACGCCAACGGTTGTGGCTTTGGTCGGCGCATGCAGGCGCTGCATCGTATCGCGCAGTTTCAGAAGACCAAAGCTGCCGATCACGGCAAAGATGCCGCCAATCACCAGCAAGGCTGCGATGAGGTATTCCGCGATCAAGAGCATCTGTCCCTCACTCGATGATATCGCCGCGCAAGAGAAACTTGCAGAAGGCGACAGTAGAAATGAATCCGGTCATGGCAAACAGAAGGGCAATTTCAAAGAACATCCCCGTGCCAAGCTTTATGCCGAACAGCATGACAATCGCGATGACGTTGATGACCATCGTATCGAGCGCGAGGATACGGTCGGGCACGCCGGGTGCGGTGAAGAGGCGGTAGAGATTAAGCAGCAAGCCAAGGCCGAAGCAGACGAAGGCGAAGTTCAGGGCTAGGTCCAGGATCATTCGAAAATCCTCTTCAGTCGGGCCTCGTAGCGCGATTTGATATCATCGCGGATGGCATCGGGGTCGGGGGCGTGCAGCGAATGGATCAGCAGCACGCGGCCGCAGGAGGACATGTCGGCGGTGACGGTGCCCGGGGTCATGGTGATCGTGCCGGCCAAAAGGGTAATCGCCTCGGGCGTCTTGAGGTCGATCGGCACGGGAATCCAGGCTGACTTGATCTGATCGCTGCGGTAGAACAGGATGATCTTCGCCACTTGGATATTGGCGATGATGATATCCCACAGCACCAAAAGCACATAGGCCGCAAAAGCGGGTATGTTGCGCACCTTGGGCCGGTTCGTCCAATAGGCTGCGGTCAAAAGCGGGATCACAGTCGCAAGGATGCCCGCCATGACAAGGCTGCCAATCTTGAAAGTGTTGACCAGAAGCATCCATGTCACAAAGAGCAAAAGCGACAGAAGTGGATGTGGGAAAAGGCGTTGCAGCATGTCAGTTCCCCTCTGGCAGGCGGTTCGCGGCGATGTAATCCGCCCCGTCATGGGCAAGGCGGGCGGCTTCTTCCAGCCAAGTCATGACCGGGCCGCTGAACACAGTCAGCACGACAAGCCCGGCCAGAAGGCCAAAGGTCGCGACAAAGGCGAGGCCTTCGGGCCGATGCGTGGCAGGTTCACGGCTGCCAGAGGCATGGGCCTTCCAGAAGAGGGTGGAGCCAGCCCGCGCAAAGCCAAGGATGATCAGGAGCGAGGCGCCAAGGATCACCGACCAGATCAGAGCTGCCTGATCGCGCAACGCCTCCATCACCAGCAGTTTGCCGATGAATCCCGACAGGGGCGGCATGCCCGCCACGGCGATGCCGGTCGCCATGAACAGCCCGGCGATCAGCCCGGTGCCGGCGATGGGGGGCAGCGCTTCGGTCAGCCGGTCATGGGCGCGGCGGCTGGCCACAAGATCGGCGATCAGGAACAGCGCCGCCCCGGCCAGGGTGGAATGGATGATGTAGTAAAGTGCCGCCGCTGTGGCCTGCGGCGTGAAGGCCGCGATGGCGATGAAAGCGGTGCCCATGGAGGCGATGGCGGCAAAGGCCGCAAGCCGCCCAAAGGTAGAGGCCCCCAGCACGCCCACAGCGCCCACCAGAAGCGTCACGATGGCCGCGGGCATTAGAAGATCCGCGATCAGCGTGCCGGTCGCGGCTGTCTCTGGCGGAAGGACCAGCGCGCCGAAGCGGATCACCGCATAGGCGCCGATCTTTGTCATCACGGCGAACAGTGCCGCCACTGGACCGGGGGCATTGGCATAGGTGCCGGGCAGCCAGAATTGCAGTGGGACCAGCGCGCCTTTGACCGCAAAGACGAGGATAAGCATCACTGCCGCGACACGGAACAGCGCCATCTCGCCTTCGGGCAGGGTCTGCACCTTGACCGCGAGGTCAGCGATGTTGAGCGTGCCTGTGATGCCGTAGATCGTGGCCAGCGCAAAGAGGAACAAAGTGGAGCCGATCAGGTTATAGGCCACATATTGCACACCTGCACGCAGGCGATCCTTGCCGCCGCCGTGGATCATCAGGCCATAGGAGGCGATCAGCAGCACCTCGAAGAACACGAAGAGGTTAAAGGCGTCGCCCGTGAGGAAAGCGCCGCAGATGCCCATCAACTGGAACTGGAAAAGCGCATGGAAGTGCCGCCCCCGCGCATCCCAGTTGGAGCCGATGGCATAAAGCTGAACGGCAATAGCCAAAAGTGCGGTCAAAAGCACCATGAGCGCCGACAGGCGATCCAGCACCAGAACGATACCGAATGGCGCAGGCCAGTTCCCAAGGAAGTAAACCTCGGCCGGGGTTTGGGTTGCGCCCCAGACCAGCGCGATGGCAATGCCCAAAAGCCCGACCGTGGCCGCAGTGGAAAAGATGCGCTGCAACAGCAGGTCGCCCCGCATGAGCAGCACCAGAAGCGCACCCATGACGGCAGGCAGGATGACGGGGGCGATGATCCAATGGCTCATCATTTCGTCGTCCCCGCTTCGTCTTTGTCGTTCATGTCAACCTTATCGTCGCCGGATTCGATGAATGCCCCCAGCGCCATCATCACGATCACCGCCGTCATCCCGAAGGAGATGACGATGGCCGTCAGCACAAGCGCCTGCGGCAGGGGGTCGGCATAGCCGGCCGCTGCGGGGTTATAGATGGGCGGCAGACCGCTGACCAAGCGCCCCGAGATGAAGATGAAGACGTTGACCGCATAAGAGATCAGCGTCAGCCCCACGATCACCGGGAAGGTGCGCTTGCGCAGGATCAGATAGAGCCCCGCCGTCGTCAGAAGGCCAAGAGCCGAGGCAAGAAGCAATTCCATCAGCGCGCCCCCTTCGCGTCCAGATCGTCAAGCGTGCGCCCCTCGGACGGGTCGATGTCGAAGGGCTGGGTGTTCACCGTCTCGCCCGTGCGGATAGCGATCCGCGACAGCGAGGCCAGCGTCAGCATCACCGCGCCCAGCACCGTCAGGAACACGCCCAGATCGAAGATCGCAGCGGTCGCGACCTCAAAGGTCTCTAGCGGCCAGAGCGTGATATAGGCGAAGTTCGTGGTCATGAAGGGCACGCCTGCCAGCCAGGACCCGATGCCGGTGGCGGCGGCGATCAGCACGCCTGCGGCGATGATCGCGTGATAGTCAAACCGCTGGCGTCGCTGGGTCCAGGCAAAGCCCGAGGCCATGTATTGCATGATCAGCGCGATCGAGACGACAAGCCCCGCGATGAAGCCCCCGCCCGGCAGATTGTGACCGCGCAGGAAGATGAACACGCCCACCATGAGCGCCACGGGCAGGATCAGGCGCGTGGCCACCACCAGCATCATTGGATGGCGGTCGCCCGCGCGCTTTTGATCCGGCTTCCACGCAAGCAGGCGATCATTCGCCGGGCCGCCGCGCAAAAGCGCCTCGGTAAGGGCGTAGATCACCAGCGCGGCAATGCCCAGCACGATGATTTCGCCAAAGGTATCATAGCCCCGGAAATCCACGAGGATGACGTTCACGATATTCGTGCCGCCCCCGCCGGGCTTGGCATTGGCGATGTGATAGGCGGCGATTGAATCATAGGCAAAGTTCCGGGTCATCAGCGCGTAAGACAGCGCCGCCACCCCGATCCCCGCGATGCCTGCCACCGCCAGATCCCATGCCCGGCGCGGCGCGCTGCTTTCCACCGGTGTCTGCTTGGGCAGGAAGTTCAGCGCCAAGAGCATCAGCATGACCGCCGCCACCTCGACCGAGATTTGCGTCAGGGCAAGGTCGGGGGCCGAGAAATAGGCGAAGGTGCCCGCGATCATCAGGCCAAGGATACCCACCAGAACCAGCGTGAAGAGGCGATTGCGGTGGAAGACCATGATCGCCACGGTCGCCACCACCATCGCAAGCCAGCCCATCGCCGGAACGATGGAGACGGGCATCAACTCGCGCGTGCCTGCCGCATGGGTGCCGGTGCGGAACCCGTAATAGGCCGCCGCAACGATGGCGAGCGTCGCAATGGCGACATAGCGGGTCATGGCCCCATCATGCATTGCATCGGTCACGCGGCGCGACAGTGCGGCGAAGGGTTCCACGATGGCGTCGAAAATCGCCTTCGCCTCGGGGCGCGGGGTCGCGTTCCAAAGCGCCATCAGGCGCTTGTGCCCGCCCAGAAGCATCAGACCGCCGCCCACTGCCGCGACCGACATCCACAGCGCAGGCGCGTAAAGCCCGTGCCAATGGGTGATCTTGGCGGTCACCACCTCGCCCGTTACGGCGGAAGCGGCGGCATTGACCAGCCAAGCCGAGGCGGTCATGGGCATCAGGCCGATCACGATCACCAGCACGGCAAGGAAGGCAGGTGCCGCCCACATGCCAAAGCCCGGATCATGCGGCTTGTGCGGATAGTCGTCGCGCACCGGGCCGAGGAAGGTATGGGCGATGAACCGGAAGGAATAGGCGACCGAGAAGAGCGCGCCGATCGTGGCCAGAAGGCCCATCACCCAAGGGTTCGGGCCCCAAGCGGTGTGATAGGCTTCCTCCAGCATCAATTCCTTGGACAGGAAGCCGTTCAAGGGCGGTATGCCCGCCATCGACAGCGCCGCCACGGTCGCGATGGTGAAGGTGATCGGCATGAGCGTCCGCAGGCCACCCAAACGCTTCAGATCGCGGGTGTGCGCCTCGTGATCGACGATGCCCGCCGACATGAACAGTGCGGCCTTGAAAGTCGCGTGGTTGATGATGTGGAAGACCGCAACCGTCGCCGCCTCGACCGTGCCAAAGCCCAGAAGCATGGTGATCAGGCCAAGGTGGCTGACGGTCGAAAAGGCCAGAAGTGCCTTCAGGTCATCCTTGAAAAGCGCGATCTTGGCGGCCATGACCATGGTCACAAGGCCAGCGGTGGCGACGATGTAGAACCATTCCGGCGTGCCCGCCAGAACCGGCCACATCCGCGCCATCAGGAACAGCCCTGCCTTCACCATCGTGGCCGAATGCAGATAGGCCGAGACGGGGGTGGGGGCCGCCATGGCGTGGGGCAACCAGAAGTGGAAGGGGAACTGCGCCGATTTGGTAAAGCAGCCCAGCAGGATCAGGATCAGCGCGGGCAGATACCAGTCAGAGGCCTGGATCAGCTCCTTGTTCTGAAGGATGACGCTCAGGTCATAGCTGCCCACGATATTGCCGAGGATCATCATGCCCGCGATCATCGCAAGGCCCCCGGCCCCGGTGACGGTCAGCGCCATCCGCGCGCCTTGGCGACCTTCGGGCAGGTGCTTCCAATAGCCGATGAGCAGGAAGGACGACAGCGAGGTCAGTTCCCAGAAGATCAGCAAAAGCAGGATGTTGTCGGAGAGAACGATCCCCACCATCGCGCCCTGAAAGAGCATGAGATAGGTATAGAACTGCCCCATCGGGTCGGACTTCGACAGGTAGAACCGCGCGTAAAGAATGATCAGCAGGCCGATCCCAAGGATCAGGCCCGCGAAGAGCAGGCCCAAGCCATCAAGGAAGAAATTGGCATTGAGGCCGAGCGAGGGAATCCATTCGATCCGGGTCTGGACGACCTCTCCTCTCAGCACGGCAGGGGCGTTCAGCCCGAGCAGCAAGAGGGCGAGAGCGGTGACCGAACCGGTCACGGCGGCGCAGGCATTTTTCCCTGCGCGGATCATCAGGCCGGGCAGAAGCGCGCCAAGGAAGGGCAGCGCTGCAATCAGGGCTAAAGACATGAAACGGGTATTCCCTCGTCGTGGCGGTGGCGTTCTTTGCGTCTTGGCGTCGCGGCGGGTTCAGGCCCAACTGTGCGTTTTCGGCACAATTTTCAAGACCCGGAATGGAGTCAATGGGCGCAAAGGGAGAGAAATGGTGCTTTGGCGCTAACAGAGCACAGTTTTTTCGTCACGTCTCGCGCGTGGCGGCATGCGGATCAAGGAGATAGCGCTGAGCCAGAGGGATCGCCGCCGCCCCAAGCGCGCGGGCATCGGGGCCGATGCTGCCCTGCCGGATCGCGGGCGGATCGATCCCGGCAAGGTCAAGCCGGTGCAGCGCGGCCGCGGTCCGCAAGGTGATGGCTTCGCGCACCTCTTGCGGAATCCAGCCATCGATCAGCACGGCTTCCAATTCCATCAGGGTCGAGGCGGACAAGACCGCCCAAGCCAAGCCTTCCGCGGCCTGATCGATCCAATCCGACAGGATCGCCGGGTCCACATCCCAATGATCATGCCGTTCCCAAAGCTGGTCGGAGTCTTGGCCTGCCGCTTCCATCGCATGGGCGAGGGCAGAGACGGAGGCAACGGTCAAAAGGCGCCGCATCCGGCCATCGGGGCCGGGAACGGGCATGGGGCCGACGCCTGCGGCATTGCCGGTGCGCCCGGTAAACAACTGGCCGTTCAGCACAAGGCCACCGCCAATGAAATAACCGAAATAGAAGTAAAGGAAGTCTTTGGGGCGATCACCCGTACCAAAAACAAGCTCGGCCCCGCAGGCGGCGGTGGCGTCATTCTGCACGAACACCGGCATCCCTGTCAGCGCGGTGAGTTCCGCGGCAATGTCACGATGGCGCCACTGGTCCATCTCTGCCTGTGGTGCGCCGATGAACTGCACCCAGTTCCACAACTGAAAGGGCATGGCGATGCCCAAGCCACCGATGCGGGCGAGGGCGGCAGAGGACAGGCCCACGGTCAACCGGGGGAGCGCTTCGGCCACGAAATCCACGACGGCACCGGGGGTAGGATAGCGGTAAATCCGCCGTTCGGTTGCGCGGATGTGTCCAAGGAAATCGATCAGCGTCAGATCGGCAGAGCGGCGACCGATCTTGAGCCCCAGAAAAAAGGCCCCATCCGCAGCAAGGGACATCGGGATAGAGGGTTGGCCAATACGCCCCCGTTGCGGGGTGCCGCGTGCAAGGAGACCATCGCCTTCCAGCGCGCGCATGATGACCGACACCGTCTGGGCCGAAAGCCCGGTCATCCGCGCGATATCGGATTTGGCCAAGGCCCCATTCTGGCGCAGAAGCGTGAGCACAAGGCGCTCGTTCTGCGCCCGCATCCCGGCCTGATTGGTGCCGCGAAAGACCTGTTCCTCGCCCCCTGGCCTTTCGGCGGTGCGGTCCTGTGCCGAGAGAGGGGGGGCCTGTTCCGGTGTCATCCCTGTTCCGTGTCGATCACGCCCTTGCGCAGGATCACATTGGCATATAGCGCCAATTCGCCTGTCGCAACGATGGTATGTGCCGCGCGGATGCGCGGATATAGCGCCTCGCCCGAAAGCGCCTGCACCGCGAAACCGGGTTTAAGCGCGCCACAGACCGTCTCGATCTCGTGGTGGATCGGCCCCACCTGCGCCGGGTCATTGCCAAGGCTGGCGCGGCAGATCGCGGCGGGGGCATCGGTGTCCAGCGGGAAAAGCGGCAGAACCGCGCGCAACATCCGCACGATGCCATGGCCGTCAGCGCGGACAAGACGTCGCGCATGGTCTTGTGCGGGGTAGTTCGCATCGACCAAGGCGATCTCATCGCCATGGCCCATGGATCGCAGCGCGAAGAGCAATTCCGGCCCGAGAACCGACGAAATCCCTATGAGCATTGATTTTTTTGGCCCGACAGCCGGTGCCGAGCTTCCTCCCCTTGCTTACTTTCGACGCAAGTTCTTGAGTCTGTCAATAATAATTCACTCTGATTTATTTATATTGACGCAAGGGGGCGAATCGGGTTTTCTCCCTCTCATCGCAGCGGGAGGAACGACTGCGGCGGATCTTTTGCGAAGGGATGGACCCTTCGCAATCCTTGGGAGGATAAGCATGAACACGAAGATGAAGGCCCTTCTGGGCTCGGCTGCGCTTGCGCTGATGGCAACCACCGCCTCGGCCGAAGTGGGCGCTTGCCTGATCACCAAGACCGACACCAACCCCTTCTTCGTGAAGATGAAGGAAGGCGCCGAGGCCAAGGCTGCCGAACTGGGCGTGACGCTGAAATCCTATGCGGGCAAGGTCGATGGCGACCATGACAGCCAGGTTGCAGCGATTGAAGCCTGTATTGCCGATGGCGCGAAGGGCATCTTGATTGCCGCCTCGGACACCAAGGCCATCGTGGACCAAGTGAAGAAGGCGCAGGAAGCGGGCATGGTTGTCATCGCGCTGGACACCCCGCTTGATCCGGCAGACGCCGCGGATGCGACCTTTGCCACCGACAACTTCCTTGCCGGTGAGTTGATCGGCAAATGGGCTGCCGCCACGCTGGGGGCAGAGGCTGCCAATGCGCGCATCGGTTTCCTGAACCTGACCCCGTCGGAGCCGACGGTGGACGTTCTGCGCAACCAAGGCTTCATGGCGGGCTTTGGCATTGATGTGAAAGATGTCAATGACATCGGCGATGAAGATGACCCACGCATCGTTGGCCATGACGTGACGAATGGCAACGAAGAAGGTGGTCGCCGCGCGATGGAGAACCTGCTTCAGCGCGACCCGTCGATCAACGTGATCCACACGATCAATGAACCCGCCGCCGTGGGTGCCTATCAGGCGCTGAAGGCCGTGGGCAAAGAAAACGATGTGCTGATCGTTTCGGTTGACGGCGGCTGCCCAGGTGTGGCCTCGGTCAAGGATGGCGTGATTGGGGCGACTGCTCAGCAATATCCGCTGATGATGGCGGCGCTGGGCGTGGAAGCGATCAAGAACTGGGCCGACAATGGCGTGAAGCCAGAGCCGACCCCCGGCAAGGCCTTCTTTGACACCGGTGTTGCACTTGTCACCGACAAGCCCGCCGAAGGCGTCGAGTCGATCGACACCGTCAAGGGGACCGAGCTCTGCTGGGGTTGATCTGTCCATCATAATACAGGGCGCGGGGGAGTCCTCCCCCGCATCCGCCCCCAGTTTGCGGGGAATTTTGGGGCGGCTCTTTCCTTTGGGGCCGCCTTTTGCATCGAGTGACGCCGCGCCATTTCGCGTCCGGGAGGGGATATGAGCCAGCCACAGGAATTTGAGAAGGTCTTGACTGCCAGTGCGACCACTGTCGCGCAGTTCGAGGAAAAGCGCAGCCCGTTACGCCGGTTGCAGCATTTCCTGCATTCGAATCCGGCAATGGTTCCCCTGATCGTACTTGTTGCCACGATCATCTTTTTCGGGATTGCGCGGGGAGAGCGGTTCTTTTCCGCCTACACGCTCACGCTCATCATGCAGCAGGTGGCGGTGGTGGGCATCCTTGCCGCCGGGCAGACGTTGGTGATCCTGACCGCGGGCATCGACCTGTCGATTGGCGTGCTGATGGTCTTTTCCTTTGTGATCATGGGCAATTTCGTCCTTGCCTATGAAATGCCTGCGGGCATCGCCATTTTGGCGGGCCTGATCGTGGCCGGTGGGGGCGGGGCGTTGAACGGCTTTCTGGTATCGCGCCTGAAACTGCCGCCCTTCATTGTCACCTTGGGGACATGGAACGTCATCATGGCGATCTGTCTCATATATTCGGAAAATGCGACGCTGCGAGAGGCGGATGTGACCGCCGTGACGCCGTGGCTGCATATCTTTGGCATCAGTTTCTCGATCGGGCCCGCGGTGGTGACCTTGGGTGTGGTAGCCATGCTCGCGCTCTATGTGGCGCTGTGGTTCATGCTCAACCACACGGCTTTTGGCCGCCATATCTATGCTGTGGGGGATGATCCCGACTCGGCTGATCTTGCCGGTATCCGGTCCAATCAGGTGCTGCTTAAGACCTATACGCTGGCGGGCCTGATCGCGGGCCTTGCGGCTTGGGTGTCGATTGGGCGGAACGGCTCCATCTCGCCCTCCACCGTGGTGACCGATTTCAACCTTCAGGCCATTACGGCGGCTGTGATCGGGGGGATTTCGCTGTTCGGCGGGCGCGGATCGATCCTTGGGGTGCTGTTTGGCACGCTGATCGTGGGGGTGATGAGCATGGGTCTGAACATGCTGGGCGCGGACCCGCAGTGGAAAGTCTTGCTGACCGGGGTGCTGATTATCGGCGCGGTGGCGATTGACCAGTGGATCCGTAAGGTTTCGGGCTAAGGGAGAGGCGATCATGGAACCCATTCTGACAGCACGCGGGTTGGTAAAGCGTTACGGCCGCGTCACCGCCTTGGACCACGCCGATTTCGACCTTTACCCCGGAGAGATCCTTGCCGTCATCGGCGACAACGGGGCGGGAAAATCCACGCTGATCAAGGCCTTGTGCGGCGCGGTCGTGCCTGATGAGGGCGAGATCAAGCTGGAAGGCGCGCCTGTGCGCTTCACCAATCCGATGCAGGCACGAGAGGCGGGGATCGAGACGGTTTACCAAAACCTTGCGCTTTCGCCTGCGCTTTCGATTGCCGATAACATGTTCATGGGCCGCGAAATTCGTAAACCGGGCCTGATGGGCAGCCTGTTTCGGATGCTGGACCGCCCGGCGATGGACCGGATCGCGCGGGAAAAGCTTTCAGAACTGGGGCTTATGACGATCCAGAACATCGGCCAAGCGGTGGAGACGCTTTCGGGCGGGCAGCGCCAAGGGGTGGCGGTGGCGCGGGCGGCGGCTTTTGGGTCGAAGGTCGTGATCATGGACGAACCCACGGCGGCGCTGGGCGTGAAGGAGAGCCGGAGGGTTCTGGAACTGATCCTCGACGTGAAAAAGCGCGGGTTGCCGATCATCCTGATCAGCCACAATATGCCGCATGTCTTTGAAGTGGCTGATAGAATTCACGTCCACCGGCTTGGCCGCAGGCTGTGTGTCATCAACCCCAAAGACTATACGATGTCCGATGCCGTGGCCTTTATGACCGGGGCGCGGGTGCCGGAAGGCGTGGCAGAACAGGCATGACGCCCGAGGTTCTGGCGGCGCTGATCCGGGCCAAGGCCACAGGGCGGGGGCGGTTTCTTGTTGCCCTTGCCGGGCCACCGGGGGCGGGAAAATCCACGCTTTCTCAGGCACTTGTGGGGGCTTTGGGAAAGGGTGCGCGGGTGGTGCCGATGGATGGGTTCCACTTCGATGACCGGGTCTTGGAGGCGCGGGGGATGCGCAGCCGCAAGGGCGCGCCCGAGACTTTTGATGTGGGCGGATTTCTGCATCTGATCAAGCGGTTACGGGTTGAGGAGGAGGTTGCCATCCCGATTTTTGACCGCGGGATGGAGCTTTCGCGCGCCGCCGCCGATGTGGTCGGGCCAGAGGATCAAGTCCTTGTTGTAGAAGGGAATTATCTGCTTTTCAACGAGGGGCGCTGGCAGGAATTGGCGGGGGCTTTCGATCTGACCGTCTGGATGGATGTGCCAGAGGCGGAATTGGAGCGGCGGCTGATG
>JALOTC010000049.1 GCA_025458085.1 Cypionkella sp.
GGCAAGGTCTGCGACTGGTATGTCGAATTCGCCAAACCGCTGTTCGATGGCGATCTGGCGGGCGAGACGCGGGCCACCATGGCCTATGTGCTGGACCGCTGCATGATGCTGCTGCATCCATTCATGCCCTTCATCACCGAAGAACTGTGGCAGACCACCGGCACCCGCACGACGATGCTGGTCCATGCGCCTTGGCCCAAGGCGGGCGAGGTCGCGGTGGATGCGCCGTCGATGGCGGAAATGACATGGGTCACGGGGTTGATCGATGCGATCCGTTCCGCCCGCGCGCAGGTGCGGGTGCCTGTGGGGCTGAAGCTCGACATCGTCGCCACGCGGATGGATGCAGCGGCGCAAGGCATGTGGGACCGCAACGAAATGCTGATCAAGCGCCTTGCCCGGATCGACAGCCTGACCCGAGCAGAGGCCGCACCCAAAGGGTCCATTACGGTTCCGGCCGAAGGCGCGACCTTTGCCATCCCCTTGGAAGGGGTAATCGACATTGCCGAAGAAAAGGCGCGTCTGGCCAAAGCTTTGGAGAAGCTGGGCAAGGAAATCGGCGGGCTGAAAGGGCGGCTCGGGAACCCGGCTTTCGTCGCTTCTGCCCCCGAAGAGGTGGTGGAAGAGGCCCGCGCCAATCTTGAAGCGCGCGAGGAAGAAGCCGCGCAGATCCGCGCGGCCCACGACCGTCTAGCCGAAATCGGCTAAGTCAAGCGTGGCCCTGCCCCTGCGGGGTGGGGCTTTGTTGCCGGAGTTGCCCCTCATGAGCCGCTTTCTGACATCCCATGCCGCTGCCCTCCCCTCCACCGTCCCCTTCGTGGGACCAGAGGCGCAGGAGCGAGCCATGGGCCGCCCTTTCCGCGCGCGGCTGGGGGCCAATGAGTCGATCTTTGGCCCCTCGCCCCGCGCGCTTGCCGCTATGCGGCATGCTGTGGCAGAGGTCTGGAAATATGCCGACCCCGAAAGCCATGATCTGAAGGCGGCACTGGCGGCCCATCATGGCGTGACGCCCGGCCATATCGCCATCGGGGGCGGGATCGATGGGCTCTTGGGCCTGATCTGTCGGCTGACGCTGGAACCGGGGACGCCGGTCGTGACCTCGCTTGGGGCCTATCCCACCTTCAATTTCCATGTGCAGGGCTTTTCCATGTGCAGGGCTTCGGCGGCGATCTGATCCGCGTGCCCTATCGCGGCAATCATGAGGACCCCGCGGCGTTGCTGGACGCCGCGCGCAAGGCTCAGGCACGGCTGGTCTATCTTGCCAATCCCGATAATCCGATGGGCAGCCATCATCCGGCAGAGGTGATCGAGGCGATGGTTGCCGACTTGCCGCCCCATGCGCTTTTGGTGCTTGACGAGGCTTATGCCGACCTTGCCCCCGATGGCACGGTGCCCGCTATCGCGGCGGATCACCCCCAAGTCATCCGCCTGCGGACCTTCTCCAAAGGCTATGGCATGGCGGGCGCGCGGGTGGGCTATGCCTTGGCGGAGCCGGCGCTGGCAGGCGCTTTCGACAAGGTCCGCAACCATTTCGGGCTGGGGAGGATCAGCCAGATCGGCGCGCTGGAGGCGTTGCGCGATCAGGATTGGCTTGCCGAAGTGCGCAAACGGACCATCGCGGCGCGCGCGCGTGTGTCAGGCATCGCCGTGGCGAATGGGCTTACCCCCCTACCCTCTGCCACCAATTTCGTCACCGTCGATTGCGGGCGCGATGGCGATTTCGCCCGTGCCGTCTTGCGCGAAACGGTCGCGCGAGGCGTGTTCATCCGCATGCCCGGTGTCGCCCCGTTGGATCGCTGTATCCGCATCAGCCTTGGCGATGATACGGCGCTGGATGTGTTGGAAGAGGTACTGCCCGAGGCGCTGTCCGCCGCGCGCGCGTGACTAAGCTGTAGGCTCACGCGCAGCGCTAACCGCAGGAGCGTGCCCCGTTGGGGCATTGGCAGCCCCCAAGGGTCGCCCGGGGCCATCGGTCGACGTCACAACCCGCAAGGCCGCAAGTGGCACAGCCCCAGTCCCTGCCGCAGGCTCTGTCGCGTCAACCGCGCCAAGGACACGACGAAACACCAGCATGTTCTGAAACGTTGTCTTGGTTCCGGTCAGACCAGAGCGTTCATCACAGGGAAGCGTATCAGCGCGCACATATTCCCAACCCTCTGCACCAAGATCATTCATGATCCGGGTGAGCGCAGCGGCAAAACGGTCTTCCGTCGTTTTAGCGCCCTTAATCTTTTCACCCCGGCGGGGGGCGGGAACAACGTGATATTCAAATTGCGGCATGGGCCATCCTCCGACGTTCCAAGGATGTTACTCAATTTCGCGCTGTAAACACAAGAAAAGGAAAGGCTTTTCCCGATCACGAGAAAGCGCGCGGTGGTATTGGCCTATCTGGTGGCAGGCTTTCGGCGAGCCACCAGACCTTGCCCCTCACAGCCCGAGTTTTTGCGCCACCATCGCATTCACGACCGCGGGGTTCGCCTTGCCGCCCGTGGCTTTCAGCACCTGCCCCGTGAACCAACCCGCGAGTTTCGCATTCACCTTGGCCTTTTCCACCTGCTCGGGATTCGCGGCGATCAGGTCGTCCAGCGCTTTTTCGATGGCCCCGGTATCCGTTACCGCCTTCATGCCGCGAGCGGCAGCCACCTCGGCAGGGTCCCCCCCTTCCGTCCAGAGGATTTCGAACAGGTCCTTGGCCATTTTCGAGGTGATCTCGCCCTTTGCGATCAGATCGATCATGCCCCCCAGTTGAGTTGCAGAAACGGGGGTGTCTGCAATCGTCAGCCCCTCCTTGTTCAGCCGCCCAAAGAGTTCGTTGATGATCCAATTCGCCGCCTGTTTGCCATCCCGGCCCCGCGCCACCTCGTCAAAGAAATTCGCAGCATCAAGTTCGGCGGTCAGCACATTGGCGTCATAATCGGTCAGCCCGAAGTCGCGCATGAAACGCGCCTTCTTTTCATCGGGGAGTTCGGGCATCCGCGCGCGGATGTCATCGACCCAAGCCTCTTCAATCTCCAAGGGCAGGAGATCCGGGCAAGGGAAATAGCGGTAATCGTATGCCTCTTCCTTGGACCGCATCGACCGGGTTTCATTGCGGTCAGGGTCATAGAGGCGGGTTTCCTGATCCACCGTGCCGCCGTCTTCCAGAATGGCAATCTGGCGGCGGGCCTCCACCTCAATCGCCATCTGGATGAAGCGCATGGAATTCATGTTTTTCAATTCGCAGCGCGTGCCAAGATGGCTGAAATCCTGCGTGGCCTGATATTTCGCATACTGGCCGGGGCGGCAGACGCTGACGTTCACATCGGCCCGCAGGTTGCCGTTCTGCATGTTGCCATCGCAGGTGCCCAGATAACGCAGAATTTGGCGCAGTTTGGCGACATAGGCCGCTGCTTCCTCTGGCCCGCGAATATCGGGGCGGCTGACGATTTCCATCAGCGCCACACCCGTACGATTAAGATCCACAAAGGACATCGTCGGGTCCATGTCATGGATGGACTTGCCTGCGTCCTGTTCCAGATGGATGCGTTCGATCCGCACGCGCCGCGCGATGCCGGGGGCCATTTCAACGATCACCTCGCCCTCGCCCACGATCGGGTGGTAAAGCTGGCTGATCTGATAGCCCTGCGGCAGGTCGGGGTAGAAATAATTCTTCCGGTCAAAGGCCGACCGCAGGTTGATCTGCGCCTTGAGGCCCAAGCCAGAGCGCACCGCCTGTTCCACGCAGAACTCGTTGATCACGGGCAACATGCCGGGCATCGCCGCATCGACGAAGGATACGTTGGAATTCGGTTCTGCCCCAAAGGTCGTTGATGCGCCTGAAAACAGCTTGGCGTTCGAACTCACCTGCGCATGGATTTCCATGCCGATCACCAATTCCCAATCGTGCTTTGCGCCGGAAATCAGCTTGGGCTTCGGGGCCTCGAATGTCAGGTCGAGCATGGGCTTTCTCCATTCTTTGGGCAGGTGTTTAGGGGGTGGGCGCGCGCGCGGCAAGGCCCGCGAATGGCGGAATGCCGCCGATCACCGCGCAGAAGCGTTGAGCGTGAGAGAGAATCACGGTCAAAGAGACGGGCCGCGCAAACAGGCGTGGTGCCACACAGTGCGAGCCCATGCGCCTTCTGATTGCTGCCGTGATGGTGTCGAGTGTTGCCCTGTCGGGCTGTGTTGCGGCCACTTCCCCCAAGGAGGAGGAGGTTTCCCTTCCCGCCATGCGCTGGGACCACCGGCCCGAGGCCGCGCATTGGACCGACCGGTCGCTCAATGTCGTGGCGGCAGAGGATGATCAACTCGCCGAACAGGTTCCTGCCGATATCGAAGCATGGTGCCCGGGCTACACAACCGCCTCCATCGACGAACGGCGCGCGTTTTGGGTGGGCTTGCTTTCGGCCACGGCCAAGCATGAAAGCACCTGGAACCCTTCGGCCGCGGGTGGTGGCGGGCGTTGGATCGGCTTGATGCAGATTTCCCCCGCGACAGCGCGCCATTACAATTGCGAGGCGCAGTCGACCGCAGCACTGAAAGACGGGGCTGCGAACCTCGCCTGCGCCATCCGCATCATGTCGGAGCAAGTGGATAAGGATGGGCTGGTTGCCGGCGGTGGCAACCGTGGCATCGGACGCGATTGGGCACCATTCCGCAATGCCTCCAAACGCGCCGATATCGCGGAATGGACCCGTAGCCAAAGCTATTGCCGCGCCTGAGGCGCTCAGCCTCGCGTCAAGTTGCGCGGGGCCGCCTTGCCGGAGGGCCAACTGCGGGCTAAGCCTTGGGCATGATCCAAAACATCTTGACGCGCCTTTTGGCCCCCGCACCTGAACGTCTTCCCGAACCCGATGCACGGCTTGCTCTCGCGGCGCTCTTGGTACGGGTGGCGCGCGCCGACGGCACCTATGATCAGACAGAAACCGACAGAATCGACCGGGTGCTGGCAGAACGGCACCGCCTGTCTCCCTTTTCCGCCGCAGGCCTTCGCACCGAGGCGGAGGCGCTGGAAGCCGCCGCGCCCGATACTGTGCGGTTCACACGGGCGATCAAAGCCGCGACGGCACCAGAAGATCGCATGGAGTTGATGACGGCTCTGTGGTCCGTCGCCCTTTCGGATGGGGAGCGAGATGCGGGAGAGGATCAGCTTCTGCGCATGGTTGCGAACCTTCTGGGTCTGACGGACGTGGACTCCGCCCTTGCCCGGCAAAAGGCCGCACGGGGATGATCGCCGCCCTTGGCATGTATGACCGCGCCGAGACGACCGCGGCGCTGGATCGCTTATGGGCGTTAATCCGCGCGAAGCTGATCGAGAGCGGGATCGAGGCCCCCGAACATCTGACGCGGGGCGAGGCAGCCTATGCTGAGGGCTGGCAATCGCCCGACCTGCTGTTGGGCCAGACCTGCGGCCTGCCCTTTCGCGCGGGGCTTTATGAAAGGGTCACGCTTGTCGGCACACTGGATCACGGGGTCGAAGGCTGCCCGCCCGGCTATTACCGGTCCGTTCTCATCGCGCGCGCCGATGACCCACGCCACCGGGCGGAGGAATTCGCCACAGCAAGGCTCGCCATCAATGAAGCCGGTTCGCAATCGGGTTGGGCCGCGCCGCAGGCGTACTTCGCCGCTTTGAACGCTGTCCCGAATGTCTCTCTCGTGACTGGAGCGCATCGCGCCTCAGCTCTGGCCGTACTGGAACAACAGGCCGATCTGGCCGCGATTGATGCAGTAAGCTGGTCGCTGATCGGGGCCCATGACGCATGGAGCGCGGGGCTAAGGGTGATTGCGCAGACCGAACCCACGCCCGGCCTGCCGCTGATCACTGCACAGGCCCATCTCGCCCAACCGCTGTTCAAGGCGACCGCATCCGCCATCGACGCCCTCAAGGATGAAGACAAACGCAGCCTGCGGTTGAAGGGCATTGTGCGCATTCCAGCCTCGGCCTATCTGGCTTTGCCCTTGCCGCCGCCTGCCGTGCCACTGGATAGGGCAGAGTGAAGGTTTTTGCTCTTCCAGCAAAGCGAATGATCGAAAAGGACATTGCCAAGCGCCATTTTCTGCGCCCTATTTGATCAACTGCCCCAAGAGCCGCGAGACAACGTGACCGCAACCGCCGAAACGCCCGTTATCGAAATCCATAATCTCCACAAGAGCTATGGCAGCCTTGAGGTGCTCAAGGGCGTCGATCTTGTGGCGCGGCGTGGTCATGTCGTCAGCCTGATCGGGTCCTCTGGCTCGGGCAAATCCACACTTTTGCGTTGCTGCAATCTCTTGGAGGAAAGCCAGCAAGGCGAGATCCGCTTTGAAGGCGAAGCGGTGCGCTGGAAGGGCGAGGGGATGAACCGCCACCCGGCAGATCGCGCCCAGGTCACCCGGATGCGGACGAATCTGTCCATGGTGTTTCAGCAGTTCAATTTGTGGGCGCACATGACCATCCTGCAAAACGTGATGGAAGCGCCGGTGACTGTGCTTAAACGCGACCCGAAAGAGGTGGAAGCCAAGGCGCGCGAATATCTGGCCAAGGTTGGCATTGCCGACAAGGCGGATGCCTGGCCCGCGCAGCTTTCCGGGGGGCAGCAGCAGCGTGCAGCCATCGCGCGCGCACTCTGCATGGAGCCCCGCGCGCTCTTGTTCGATGAGCCGACTTCCGCGCTTGACCCCGAACTGGAACAGGAAGTTGTCAAGGTGATCAAGGCCTTGGCAGACGAGGGGCGCACGATGATCCTTGTGACCCATGATATGAAACTTGCCGCCGATGTGTCGGACCATGTGATCTTCCTCCATCGCGGCCTGATCGAAGAAGAGGGGCCGCCCAGCGCCCTTTTCGGCACACCGAAGTCCGAACGGCTTCGCGGCTTTCTTTCTTCGACCACCTGAGTAGAGTGCAACCAGAACAACAGCTGATCCTAAGGGGAGACACCAATGAAAAAGCTGATGCTTGCCACCGCGCTTGTCGCATTCGCGGGCGCTGCCACCGCGCAGGACATCGTCCGTATCGGGACGGAAGGCGCCTATGAACCTTATAACTTCATCGATCAGGCCACCGGCCAACTGACCGGATTCGAGATCGAGCTGGGCAATGAGCTTTGCACCCGCGCCCAGCTTACCTGCGAATTCGTGCAGAATGCGTGGGATTCGATCATCCCGAACCTTCAGTCCGGCAACTACGACATGATCATGGCGGGCATGTCGATCACCGAAGAGCGCGAGCAAGTGATCGACTTTACCCAGAACTACTATCCGCCGACCGCCTCGATCTATTTGGCTCTCTCGGCAGATGCCAATATCGGTGCGGGCGCTGTTGTTGCGGCTCAGACCGGGACGATCCAGGCAGGCTATGTCGCCGAATCCGGCGCGACGCTGTTGGAATTCGCCACGCCCGACGAAACCGTTGCCGCCGTGCGCAATGGCGAGGCTGATGCGGTTTTTGCCGACAAGGACTATCTCGCCCCGATCGCTGCGGATTCGAATGGCGAACTCGTCGTTTTGGCGAATGAAGTGCCGCTTGGCGGCGGCGTCGGCATCGGCCTGCGCGAAAGCGATACCGAGCTGAAGGAAAAGATGAACGCCGCCATTCAGTCGATGAAGGATGACGGCACGCTGAACACCATGCTGAAAAAGTGGTTCGGCGAAAACGTCAACACGTTCTGATGGAAATGGGGCGGCCTGCTTCGGGCCGCCCCGCCCTTTAAATGTTCGAATTCTGCGCTGATCCTTCGATCCTTGATACCGTCAGATGGATGTCATGCTATCTGACGACAGGCACGCATTTCCGCTTTTACGAATCCTTTCTGACGGTCCTGATGCTGCTGGCGATCACCGCTCCGGTGGCCTTGGCCTTTGGTTTCGGCGGAGCGATGGCGGCGCGGTCGCATATTCTCCCCCTGTCGCTTCTGGGCCGCATCTACATTGCGGCGGTGCGCGGGGTGCCCGATATCGTCTATTTCCTGTTCTTCGTCATCGCGCTGGATCAGGGGATCGAGTGGGTCAAGCATCTGTTCGTCTGCACTGACCTGTCGCAACCCGTCTGGAACGGCACGGAATTCCGCGTCTGCCCCGAGGCGAAGGTGCCGCTCTCGACCTCATCCCCGGCGTGGCATTCGGCCTATGCCTTTGGTCTGGCTGTCTTTACCTTTGCCTTGGTCTTTGGGGCCTTTGCCGCCAATGTCCTTCATGGCGCGATGCAGGCCGTGCCGCGCGCGCAGCTGGAAACCGCCGAAGCCTATGGCATGAGCCAAGGTCAAGTTTTCCGCCGCATCCTGATGCCGCAGATGTGGATCTATGCCCTTCCCGGCCTGTCGAACCTCTGGCTGATCCTGATAAAGGCGACGCCGCTTTTGTTCCTTTTGGGCATTCAGGACATCGTCTATTGGGCGCGCGAATTGGGCAGTGCCAAAACCAGCGGCAACAACCCCTACCCCCATGGCGATTGGCGGGTTTACTACTTCCTTGGTCTTCTGGTCTTTTATCTTGCTTTCACGCGGGTTTCGGAAATTGTGCTGGCCCGCCTGACCCGGCGATTGTCGCATGGGCAGGCCACGATGGCTGGCGAAGAAATGCGAAAGGCAGGGGCCTGAGATGGAGCCGATGACCTGCCTTGAAACCATCCAAGCCTATGGCCTGCGCTCGCTCGGGATCGGCGAACGCCTTTTGCCACGGTCCGACTTCACCCTGTGCCAGCAATTTACGCTGATCGGATCAGGGCTGATCTGGAACATCTATTTCGGGGTTCTGGCGCTGGTCTTTGGTTTCATCCTTGCGAACGCGCTTGCCCTTGCCAAAGCGAGCCACAGCCCTTTGGCACGCAAGCCCGCGGAATGGTTCATCTTCGTCTTTCGCGGCTCGCCGCTCTTTATCCAGTTCTTTCTGGCCTATGAACTTCTGGTCCTGCTGCCTCGCGCAGGGATCGAGGTTTTTGGGATCACAATCGAAACTGCCTGGACCACGCGGGCGTGGGCGGGTGCCTTGTTCGTTCTCTTCCTGAACACCGCCGCCTATTCGGCGGAAATCTTCTATGGCGCGCTGAAATCCGTGCCAAAGGGCGATCTGGAGGCAGCCTCGGCCTATGGCATTACCGGCTGGACACGGTTTCGCCGGATCCTCTGGCCCACCATGCTGCGTCTTGGCTGGCCCGCCTACACGAATGAGGCGATCTTCCTCTTTCATGCAACCACGCTTGTCTTTTTCTCGGGCTTCCCGGCGTTTCAACAGCGGGGGGATGCCCTCTATTACGCCAATTATTTCGCGGACAAGACCTTTAACCCCTTCATCCCCTATCCAATCGTCGGCTTCTATTTCATCTGCCTGACGCTTCTCCTCATCTGGGGGTTTAATCGGATCAACCTGCATTTGAACCGGCACCTGCCCTCGAACCTCACGCGCAAAATCCGCTTGCGTCCGCAACTGATCCGATAGTAGCCTCTATTTGATCAAATTATCCGGGCACCCGCCCGGACCCGGCAAAGTTTAGCCGGGGTCAAGGATCGTATCAGGGATGGATCACATGTGCCGGGCAAACTGGCGCAGGTCTGGAACAACATGAATCTGAAGGATTATCTGCGGAAGAACCCGCAAGTGCGCACTATTCGTGTCGCCGCGGCGGATTTGAACGGTCAGGCGCGGGGCAAGCGTATACCCGCCCGCTTTGCCGATAAGGTGGTCAAGGATGGGACGCGCTTCCCCTTTTCCATCCTGAACCTCGACATCTGGGGCGAGGATATTGACGACAGCCCGCTGGTTTTTGAACAGGGCGATCAGGATGGCGTGCTAAAACCCACGGAACGCGGTTTCATGCCGATGCCGTGGCTGGAGGCGCCAACCGCACTTTTGCCGATCTGGATGTTTCGCGAAAACGGCACGCCCTATGAGGGTGACCCGCGCCATGCGCTGAACATGGTGGTGCAACGCTACAAGGCACGCGGCCTGACGCCCGTGGTGGCGATGGAGTTGGAATTCTTCCTGATCGACGATTCCGGCAAGACGCTTCAGGTCCCGCCCAGCCCGCGGTCTGGCAAGCGGCGTAAGGCGGCAGAGACGCTGTCGATCCGCGCGCTGGATGCTTTCGACAGTTTCTTTACCGATCTTTACGACGCCTGCGAGGCGATGGACATTCCCGCCGATACGACCACCTCGGAGACGGGCCTCGGCCAGTTCGAAGTGAACCTGATGCATTGCGATGACCCGCTTCGGGCCGCGGATGATGCATGGCTGTTCAAGATGCTGGTCAAGGGTCTGGCGCGGCGGCATGGCTTTGCGGCCAGTTTCATGGCCAAGCCGTATCCGGAATATTCCGGCTCGGGCCTGCACACGCATTTCAGCGTGGTGGATGAAGATGGCGACAATGTCTTTGACTCAGGGGGGCCAAAGGGCACGGCCATGCTGCGCCATGCGGTTGCTGGCTGCCTCAATGCCATGCATGACTCGACCCTGATCTTCGCCCCGCATCAGAACAGCTACGAGCGGCTGATCCCCGGCCGCCATGCGCCGACCTCTATCTCTTGGGGGTATGAAAACCGCACGGCGGCCATCCGTATTCCCGCGGGCAACCCGGCCGCGCGGCGGATCGAACATCGCGTGGCGGGGGGGGACGTGAACCCTTATCTGATGCTGGCCACCATCCTTGGTGCCGCGCTGATGGGAATCGAAGATCAGGTAGAACCGCCACCCCCCGTCACCGGCAATGCCTATGCGATGGATCTGCCGCAGATTCCGAATGGTTGGGAAGCCGCGATCGAGGCGTTTGAAAACAGCGACCTGCTCTATCGTATCCTGCCCAAGGAATTGATCCGCAACCTTGTGCAGACAAAGCGGCAGGAACTGCACTACATCGCCGATCTGACTGCCGAGGAACGGATCGAACTTTACCTCGATACCGTCTGACCCCTGCCCTTCCGGGGCTTGACCGCCCCGGGGGGCCTTGCGGTATCCTTTTCTTCGCGTTGCGCATAGGTTTTCATGCTGATCGGCATTTTGCAGACCGGGCTTGCCCCCGATGCCCTTTCCCCGGAAATGGGCGACTACCCCGATATGTTCGCGCGCCTTCTGGCGGGCCATGGCTTCACCTTCCGAACCTTCCGCGTGGTGGACGGGGACTTTCCCGAAAGCGTCACCGCCTGTGAAGGCTGGCTTATCACCGGGTCACGCCATGGCGTCTATGAGGATCACCCTTGGATTCCCCCGCTGGAGGAATTCATCCGCGATGCTTTTGCCGCGCATGTGCCGGTGGTGGGCATCTGCTTTGGCCATCAGATCGTGGCACAGGCCATGGGCGGCAAGGTCGAACGCTATGCGGGGGGCTGGGCCGTGGGGGCGACCGATTATGATTTCGGGGGGGAGACGATCCGTCTCAACGCCTGGCACCGCGATCAGGTGGTAAAGGCCCCTGAAGGCGCAAAGGTCATCGCATCTAACGATTTTTGCGCCAATGCGGCCCTCCTTTACGATGACCGTGCGCTTACGGTGCAGGCCCATCCCGAATTCCGCCCCGAATTCGTTGATGGTTTGATGAAAACGCGGGGCAAAGGGGTGGTGCCTGACGAAGTGATGGCCCAAGCCGCCGCGCGGCTGGACCAACCCCTCCACGACAAGACCATGGCCGGGCGTATCGCGGCCTTCTTCAAGCAGCCGCGGGCCTGATACAGCGCCCCGGCCTAAACCAGAGTGTGACCCATGTCCAAATGGACAGATAAACTGCCCGAGGCAGCACGAGAGTTCATCGGCCACCGCCGCGTTGACGAGGTGGAATGCATCATCGGCGATATTGCGGGCGTGGCTCGTGGCAAGGCGATGCCGGCGAATAAATTCGCCAAGCAAACCAGCTATTTCCTGCCGAACTCCATCTTCTTGCAAACAATCACCGGCGAATGGGCGGACAATCCCTTTGACGCCTTCACCGAACCCGACATGATCCTTGAGCCGGACTGGTCCACCGCCACCGCCGCACCTTGGACAGCGGATGTGACGCTTCAGATCATCCATGATGCCAAGGACCAGCAGGGCAACCCCGTGCCCTTCGCGCCCCGCAACGTGCTGCGCCGGGTTCTGGCGCTGTACGAGGCACAGGGTTGGCGCCCCGTTGTCGCGCCCGAGATGGAATTCTTCCTGACCGCGCGCAACATCGACCCGAACATGCCGGTGCAGCCGCCGATGGGACGGTCCGGCCGCCGCGCAGCGGGCAAACAGGCCTATTCGATGTCGGCGGTGGATGAATATGGTAAGGTGATCGACGATATCTATGACTTCGCCGAAGCGCAGGGGCTAGAGATCGACGGCATCTTGCAAGAAGGCGGCGCGGGGCAGATCGAATTGAACCTTGCCCATGGTGATCCGGTTCGGCTGGCCGATGATGTGTTCTATTTCAAGCGCATGATCCGCGAGGCGGCGCTGCGCCACGATTGTTTCGCCACTTTCATGGCCAAACCCATCGCGGGCGAACCGGGAAGTGCCATGCATATCCATACCTCGGTCGTCGATGCCAAAACTGGAAAGAACATCTTTGCCGGGCCCAAAGGGGTCGAGACGGAGGCCTTCGGCCATTTCATCGGCGGCCTGCAAAAGCATCTTGGCGCGGCGGTTGCGCTCTTTGCGCCTTATGTGAACAGCTACCGCCGTTACGTGCCGGACTTCGCCGCCCCTATCAATCTGGAATGGGGCCGCGACAACCGCACCACGGGCCTGCGCGTGCCGATTTCCAGCCCTGCGGCGCGGCGGATCGAAAACCGCCTGCCGGGGATGGATTGCAACCCCTATCTTGCCATCGCCGCCACTTTGGCCTGCGGCTATCTGGGCCTGATGAACAAAGTCAGCCCGAGACCGGAATTCACCGGATCGGCCTATATCGACAGCGAGGATATCCCCGCCAATCTTGGCGATGCCTTGGATATGCTGGACGAGGACGAGGCGCTGAAAGAGGTGATGGGGCCAGAGTTCATCAAGGTCTATGACAGCGTGAAGCGCAATGAATACAAGGAATTCCTTCAGGTCATCAGCCCGTGGGAACGCGAACATCTGCTGTTGAACGTATGAACCTGCTTCACGCCAATGACCGGGCCGGGGAATACCCCGGTTCGTGGTATGCGGCCACCGCCACGCCGCTTGCGCCCTTTCCCCGGCTGGAAGGCGCGCAGCACGCGGATGTCTGTGTGATCGGCGGGGGCTATACCGGGCTGTCCACCGCGCTGCATCTGGCCGAAAAAGGCTTTGATGTGGTTCTGCTGGAAGCGCATCGCATGGGCTTTGGGGCTTCTGGCCGCAATGGTGGGCAGGTTGGCTCGGGCCAGCGGCAGGATCAGGTCTGGATCGAAAAGACCGTAGGGCGCGAAGATGCCCGCAGGCTGTGGGATCTGGGGGAAGAGGCAAAGTCACTGGTCAAGGCATTGATTGCGCAGCATCAGATGCCAGTCACCTTTCACCCCGGCATCGCCCATGCCTGCCGCACCGAAGGCGAGGTCCGCGATGCCCATCGCTACGCCGAAAAACTGCACCGCGATTATGGCTATGACCAGATCACCCCGTTGAACCGCGATGCCATCCGCCACCTGATCGGCTCCCCCCTCTACAAGGGCGGCGATCTGGATCGGGGCGCGGGCCATCTGCACCCCCTGAACTTCGCGCTGGGTCTGGCCAAGGCCGCGGCAGAGGCCGGGGCGCGGCTTTTTGAACGATCCGAGGTGATGAAGATTACCCATGGCGCCAAGCCGGTCGTCACCACCGCAGCGGGTCAGGTGACCTGCGACCATCTGGTTCTGGCCTGTAACGGATATCTCGGCGGGCTGGAGCCGCAGGTCGCGGCCCGTGTCATGCCGATCAACAATTTCATCGTGGCGACCGAACCGCTGGGCGCGCGGGCGGCAGAGGTGCTGCGCGAACCTGTCGCCGTGGCCGATACGAAATTCGTGGTCAATTACTGGCGTCTGTCCGAGGATAACCGCCTGCTCTTTGGCGGCGGCGAAAGCTATGGCTGGCGCTTCCCCGATATCATTCAGACCGTGCGCAAGCCGATGTTGGAAGTCTATCCCCAACTGGCTGATGTGCGGATTGACCATGCCTGGGGCGGGACGCTTGCGATCACGATGAACCGGATGCCCTGCTTCTTGCGGGTGGCCCCCAATGTCCTGTCCGCCTCGGGCTATTCCGGCCATGGGGTCGCGATGGCAACGCTCGCAGGTCGCATTTTGGCCGAGGCGGTGGCAGGCCAAGCCCGCGATTTCGACGTGATGGCCCGCCTGCCGCAGCCGCGCTTTCCCGGCGGCACGGCCCTGCGCTGGCCGCTTTTGGTGCTGGCCATGACATGGTTTTCCCTGCGCGACCGACTGGGTCTTTGACGCAAACTGCGCGAGGCGCACTGTCCGCGCGAAGTTGTCACTGGAAAGCGGGGCGGCTTGGGATTAAGACAGACTTAAACTGAGTTTAAGGAGCCCCCATGGCGCCCGACGGTCAAATCCTGCCCCCCAACACCTATGATTCCGAGCCAATCCCCGAAGCTGCACGGGCCGAGATTGAGCGGCTTTTGTCCAGCGGGGACCTGTTTCGCTATACGGCGGCCAAAGATGCCCCGGTGGCGCTGTTGGAGGCGGAATTTGCAGAACTGATGGGATGCCGCTATGCGCTTGCGGTATCCTCCTGTTCGGCGGCGCTGTTCCTTTCGCTCAAGGCGCTGGACCTGCCCTGATCCCGGCCTTTACCTTTGCTGCTGTGCCTTCGTCGATCGTTCATGCGGACTGCGTGCCCGTTCTGGTGGAAGTGGGCGAGGATTACCGGATTGATCTGGCCGATTTCGAAGCCAAACTCTCCGATGCCGATGCGGTGATGATCAGCCATATGCGCGGGCACACCAGCGACATGGACCGGATCATGGAACTGGCAGATGCGGCAGGACTGCCGGTGATCGAAGATGCGGCCCATAGCCTTGGCACGGTCTGGGGCGGGCGGAATATCGGCACGATCGGCAAGGTCGGCTGCTTCAGCTTTCAATCCTACAAACTGGTGAATGCAGGCGAAGGCGGCATCCTGATCACCGATGATCCGGAGATTGCGGCAAAAGCTGTCATCATGTCCGGTGCCTATGAGGAAAACTGGAAAAAGCACCCCGGTTTCCAGAACAGCTTCTGTCAGTGGCAGAACAAACTGCCGCTCTATAACCTGCGGATGCAGAACCTTTCGGCGGCGGTGATCCGCCCGCAACTCCCCGAGGTCGCGCGCCGTGTGCGGGATGGGCGGCGCAACCACGATCATGTGGCAGGTGTGCTGGATGCCTCAGGCTTGATGCGCGTGCCTGCGGCGCTTGGCCCAGAGGAACGCGCGCCCGACTCGATCCAGTTTAACCTTGCGGGGGACTGGACCGATGCCGAGGCGCTGGCCTTCCAGCGCGAAGCCAAGGCGCGCGGCGTGTCGGTGCAGGTCTTTGGCCTGTCCGAGGGCAATGCGCGGGCCTATTGGAACTGGCAGTTCCTTGGCGATCTGCCGGAACTGCCGCGCACGCGCGCCATGCTGATGCGGGCCTGTGATGTGCGGCTTCCGGCACGGCTGACCGTGCCGGAACTGGATTTCATCGCCAATGCGCTGGTCGATGCCGCCCGCGCCGCGCGGGCCTAAGACGCAAAGACGCCTTCCATCGTGGGAAAGCCCTTGACCTCGATCGGGTTACCGCTCGGGTCACGGAAGAACATCGTCCATTGTTCGCCCGGCTCGCCCCGAAAGCGCACGGACGGGGGCAGGACGAACTCCACCCCCGCCGCCGTCAGCCGTGCCGCAAGCGCCTGCCAATCAGGCAGATGCAGCACCAAGCCGAAATGCGGCATGGGAACCAGCTTGTCGCCCACCTTTCCCGTCGCGGCATTCGGGAACGGGTCGCCCAAATGCAGGCTCAGTTGATGGCCGAAAAAGGAAAAATCCACCCAAGTTGGGGCAGAGCGCCCCTCAGCGCAGCCCAAAACCCCGCCATAGAAGGCGCGGGCTTC
>JALOTC010000050.1 GCA_025458085.1 Cypionkella sp.
CGGCTCGACCAGGTCTTTGCCACCCATCGCCCTGATGCGGTGATGCATTTTGCGGCCCTCTCGCTGGTGGGGGAGTCGATGCGCGATCCGGGCCGCTACTGGCGCGAAAATGTCATCGGCGCCCTCAACTTGATAGAGGCTGCCGTCGCCGCCGACTGCCCCCGCTTCATCTTCTCCTCCACCTGCGCCACCTATGGCGATCAGGACGGGGTCCTTCTGGATGAAGACAGCCTGCAAAAGCCAATCAACGCCTACGGAGGCTCGAAACTCGCCATCGAACGGATGCTGGCTGATTTCGGCGCAAGCCATGGGCTCAACCATGTGATCTTTCGCTATTTCAACGTGGCCGGTGCCGATCCAGAGGCCGAGATTGGCGAAAGCCACGACCCCGAAACCCACCTGATCCCCCTGATGCTGGATGCTGTCGCTGGGCGTCGTGCGGCGCTCACGCTCCATGGCACCGATTATCCTACGCCCGATGGCACCTGTATCCGCGACTATGTCCATGTCATGGATCTGGCAGAGGCGCATCTGGCGGGGCTGGACCGTCTGCTGCGCGATCAGGGAAGTCGCACCTTCTGCCTTGGCACGGGCCACGGCTTTTCCGTGCGCGAGGTCATCTCCGCTGCCGCCCGCGTCACCAACCGCGCCGTTCCCGTGGTCGAAGGCCCCCGTCGCCCCGGCGATGCTGTCCGCCTTGTCTGCGGCTCACTGCGCGCCAGACAGGAACTCGGCTGGGAGCCGACCCGTTCCACCCTCGCGCAGATGATCAGCGATGCCCACCGCTGGGCCGAAAAACAGGCCGCGGCAAAAGGCTAAAGGCCAGCGGCGCAGATCAATCCGCGCCGTACAGATCACGGGTATAGACCCGGTCGACCACATCGGCCAAGTCTGCATCCATCCGGTTCGCCACGATCAGATCGCAGTCCGCCTTGAAGGCTTCAAGGTCCTTCACCACGGGCGAACGAAAGAAATCCGCGCCCGGATAGCGCGGCTCATAGACCACAACCTCGATCCCCTTGGCCTTGATCCGCTTCATGATCCCCTGAATCGAACTGTCGCGGAAATTGTCGCTGTCCTTCTTCATCACCAGCCGATAGATGCCCACCTTGCGCGGATTGCGCGCCACGATATCGGCAGCGATGAAATCCTTGCGCGTCGCATTCGCCTCCACGATCGCGCGGATCAGGTTCTGCGGCACCCGGTCATAATTGGCCAAAAGCTGCTTGGTATCCTTGGGCAGACAATAGCCACCATAACCAAAGGACGGGTTGTTGTAGTGCCGACCGATCCGCGGATCGAGGCAGACGCCATCCGTGATCGCGCGGCTGTCCATGCCAAAGGCCATGGCATAGCTGTCCAACTCGTTGAAAAAGGCCACCCGCATCGCAAGATAGGTGTTGGAAAACAGCTTGATCGCCTCTGCTTCCCGGCTCCCGCAAAAAAGCACAGGCACATCGGGGCGCTCGGCAATCTCCTGCAACATCTGCCCAAAGGCCCGCGCCCGCGCGCTCGTTCCGCCAACCACGATCCGCGATGGATGCAGATTGTCCTGAACCGCGCGCCCCTCGCGCAGGAATTCCGGCGAAAAGAGGATTTCCTGCCCCGGATGGCGCATCCGGATGTCATCGGTAAAGCCCACGGGAATCGTCGATTTGATCACCACAGCTGCCGCAGGCGCATGTTCCGCAGCCCAGGCAATCACTGTCTCGACCGAAGCGGTGTCAAAGCGGTTGCTCTTTGGGTCATAGGATGTGGGCGTGGCGACGATCACGAAATCCGCCCCCGCCATCGCCTCCGCCGCATCCGTCGTGGCCGAGAGCATCAGCTTGGCCGTGGCCAACAGATGCGACGCCCCTTCATCCTCAATAGGCGCAATCCCCCGTGCCAGTTGCGCCACCCGTTCGGCCGAAACGTCCAGCGCCACAACCCGGTGGCGCTGCGCCAAAAGCACAGCCAAGGACAAGCCAACATAGCCAATCCCGGCGACGACAATCTTCGGCGTCATGGTTTTCCCTCTCGCACAAGACAGACACCAAGACCTGCGGTCCCATCACCCTCGTCTCGGTCCTATCCGCCTTAGAGCATCGCTTCCCCATCAGGTTCAATGCCTTCGGCTCCTGCCGGTGCAGTTGTTGCCGCGTCGTCGCTCTTCTGCACCAGCGCGGCGCGCAGATCCGTCAAGATCCGCTCCACCTCTGCGGGGCTTTCCGCCCCGGCAATGTCCGCCGCTGCCTTGCGCCGCAGCCCCGACATCTGCGCCATCAGCATCCGATGACTGCCGGCCTTACACAGGATGCGCGCCGCAAGCACGTCTGGTGCCTCGCCCGTGACCTGCGCCTCCGCCTCAATCAAGGCAGATGCCGCCGCATCCGCCCGCCCCTCTACCAAGGCCCGCGCAGCCTCCTCCTTGGCCGACCAGATCAATCGCTCGGCCAAAGGCACTGCCGCGCATCGGGTCTCGGTCGCCGCCTCAATCATTTCGACCATCCGCCGCCACCCCGTCTCCCGCGCCTCGCCCAAAGCCGTCACCGCCCGCGCCGCGGCGGTGGTCGCCCGGCTGAAATCAATGTTTGTCATCATCTGTCTCCTTGGCAAAAGGCGGCAGCGCAACACGCCCATCCCCGACCTCTACAGGCTCGGGAAAAAGCGTCTCCTCCGGCGCATCCGCCCCATGGGGCAGGATCAACGGCACCGTCAGAAGGCCCTCCGGGTCCCGCGTCACATCACCCGCGACCCAGGGGCTGTTGATCGCCGCGCGTGGCAAGGTCGCCCCCGCAGGCAAAGGCCCAAAATCCATGGCCTCACCATTCAAGATCAGCACATCACCCTGCACATGGGCCTCCAGCGGGCTGTCCATCCGAACCGGGGAAAAGCTCAGTCTCATCATGTTCCTCCTTAGAACCAGCGACCAACCGCGAAAGCCCGTTGCCCAGTCATTTGTGCGCCAACAGGGGCAAGCTGCCCAAAGCAGACCAGAAGTTCGCAGATTGTCGTCGAAACCGAGTTCTGCGCCGTCGGTGCCCCCAAAAGCTGCCTGATCTGCGATACCGTCAACGATCCAAAGCCCGAAAACACCCCAGAATTGACGCTCAAGGTTGCCATCACATTCGGCGCTTCGCTGAAGGCTGCCGGAAATGTCCAAGGGGCGCTCAGCATGGCATTGTCGGATGGATTCGTGCTCAGTGTCAGGGCACCGCTCCAACAAAACTGTGTCCCATCCGGCAGGCGCAAAAACCGCCCATTTGCATTGCTCCCGGTCTCGAACATTCGTCCGGTCGGGATGCCACCCGACTGGCTGATTTTCGTGCGCTCATAAGAAGAGGGCCGGTCAGCGCCCAAGGTATACAGCACCTGATGCGCCGCATTCACATCCCAGTTGTAATGGATCAGATACTGGCCCGCACCCAGACTGGGCGTTGGCGAGGCGGTCGAAAGCCGATAGAATCCATTCACCGTGATCGTGTCGATATTGGCGCTAAACACGCCTGCCGCCGCACCCAGCCCGAAATCGCCCACCTTCAACAACCGACCTGCGGTCGTATCCGTCGCGCCCTGTGTCACGGCGGTACCGGTCACGGGCAGGTTCACCTGCACCGTTGCCGTCGTCACTTCCATCCGCTGCACCCCGCCCGTGGCCAGCGCCAGCCGATCCGCGCCGGGGCGCAAAACCCCGGTATCCTCGTCGCCATCAAAGGCGAGCGCCGGGGCCGTAAGGCGCATCCGCCCATTCGCCCGGTCCAACCGCAGCGCCTCGGTCCAAGCCGTGCCATCGGCACTGACCTTGATCGCGAAATCCTCGCTCCCCGCCAGCCCCATCTCCGCCCGGCCCGACCAGCCCGATTGGAACAAAAGGCTCGCCGTCTCGCTCGCCCCCGCCTTGTTGATCTTCACCTGATGCCCGGCCCCGGCATGGGTCAAAAGCGTCGCCTCCGACACCACCGCCAGCCGATTCGTCGCGTCATGCGCCGTGCCAATCCCCAAGCCCGGCACATTATCCTGCGCAGGCCGCATCCACCCCGCCGCCCCCCGCACCCAAAGGCTCGCCGTCCCCCGGTCCCAAGCGATCCAACCCTCGCGCGGGGCAAGGAACATCCATCCCGTCTCCACCCGCAGCGCAAGCTTGCCGCCTTCCCCTGCCCACGCCCCCGTCGGCGCAGGCCCAAGCGCCCAGACCGCGCCTTCCGCCGCCGTTCCCGGCGGGGTCGTGGCCCCCACGCCCTCCAGCACAAGCTGCGCCACCGTATCCAAAAGGCGCAGCGCTTCGTTATGCGTCACATGTTTCTGCGCCTGCGCGGGCAGGATCAGAGGCAGGGAAAGTCTCGGCGTCACATCCGTCATCGCGGGGCTCCACAGGGCAATCGGCTCGCGGCAACTCTTGCCCTGCTTGCCTTAGCACCGCCTCACCACCCCGCCCGCCGTCTTAACCTTTCGGTAACCCGCAACCTGCCCGCCCATCCAACACGGAAAGCCGCGCAAAGCCTCTTCATCTTGGCAAAAATACTCTCGGGAGGGGGCCGGGGAGGGCAGACAGCCCTCCCCGGGGTATATCCAGAAGTGCGGGGTCAGGCAGACAGCCCTCCCCGGGGGGTATCAAGCAGAACAGGCGTCGGGCCGGCAGCCCATCCTGATCGGGCCGCCCAAGAAAGCCAGAGCCTCCCCATCCAAGCCGCCCAAAGAGAAAGGGCGCAGCCCCAAGGCCGCGCCCCCGTTTTCCGCCTCAAGACCCATCACGCCTCCGGCACAAGGGTCTCACGCCTCCGGCACAAGGATCTCGCGCTTGCCCACATGGTTCGCAGGCGTCACCACGCCCTGCTCCTCCATCTGCTCCACCAGACGCGCGGCCTTGTTATAGCCAATGCCCAGCTTGCGCTGGATATAGCTGGTCGAACATTTCCGATCCTTCGCCACAATCGCGACCGCCTGATCATACAGCGCATCCTCGCCATCGCCGCCGCCAAGGCCCAACACCATGTCGATATCGTCCGCCTTATCCTCATCCGGGCCTTCCACCACGCCCGACATATAGGTGGGCGGGCCAAAGCTCTTCAGGTGGTTGACGATCTCCTCCACTTCCTCATCGCTCACAAAGGGGCCGTGAATGCGGGTGATCTTCGCGCCATTTCCCATATACAGCATGTCGCCCTGACCCAGCAGTTGCTCCGCCCCCTGTTCGCCAAGGATCGTCCGGCTGTCGATCTTCGAGGTCACCTGGAACGAAATCCGGGTGGGGAAGTTCGCCTTGATCGTCCCGGTAATCACATCCACCGAAGGCCGCTGCGTCGCCATGATCAGATGGATGCCGCTGGCCCGCGCCATCTGCGCCAACCGCTGGATACAGGCCTCAATCTCCTTGCCCGCCACCATCATCAGATCGGCCATTTCATCCACGATCACAACGATATAGGGGAAGGGCTGCGGCTCAAAGGCTTCGGTCTCGAACACCGGCTCCCCGGTCTCGTCGTCAAAGCCCGTCTGCACCGTGCGCTTGAACAATTCGCCCTTCGCCAAAGCCTCGCGCACACGGCCATTATAGCCCTCGATATTGCGCACGCCCATCTTCGACATCTTGCGATAGCGTTCCTCCATCTCACCCACGACCCATTTCAAGGCGACAACCGCCTTCTTCGGGTCCGTGACAACGGGGGAAAGCAGATGCGGAATCCCGTCATAGACAGAGAGTTCCAGCATCTTGGGGTCAATCATGATCAACCGGCATTCCTCGGGCGTCAGCTTATAGAGCAAGCTCAGGATCATCGTATTGATCGCCACCGATTTGCCCGAACCCGTGGTCCCGGCAATCAGCAAATGGGGCATCTTCGCCAGATTGGCGATGACCGGCGCCCCGCCAATATCCTTGCCCAACGCAAGCGGCAGCCGCATCGCGCTGTCGCCAAATTCCCGCGCGGCGATGATTTCGCGCAATACCACCTTCTCGCGCGTCACATTCGGCAGTTCGATGCCAATCACGCTGCGCCCCGGCACGGTCGACACCCGCGCCGAAAGCGCTGACATCGACCGCGCGATATCATCGGCAAGCCCGATCACCCGGCTCGCCTTCAACCCCGGCGCGGGTTCCAGCTCATACATCGTCACCACCGGGCCGGGCCGGACGCTGACGATCTCGCCCTTCACGCCGTAATCATCCAGCACGGATTCCAGCATCCGCGCATTTTCCTCCAGCGCTTCATCCGACAATTGGTGCCGCGTGATCGTGGTGGGCGAGGTCAAAAGCGATAGCGGCGGCAGTTCATAAGGCGCACTCACCTGCTCCTCGAACCGCAGGCGCGGTTGCGCCTCTGCTGTGGCGCGGCTCGAAGGCGCAACTGGCTTTTTCGGCGCATGTTGCACCACCGCGCGGCGTGTCTCGATCACCGGCGCAACCCGCGGCGCTGACAAAGGCGCCCGCGGCGTCACAAAGGCTGCATCCTCGTCCTCGTCCTCCAGCGCGCGGTCATAAAGATCATCCTCGATGCCATGCTCGGGCATCCAATGCGCTTCGGTCTCATAGGCTTCAAGGGGCGGCGCATCCAAGGCCTCGGTCCCCCGCGCCACGGCTTTCGGCGGGGCAGGGGGGGCCATCGGGGCGGCAACGGGCGCGGGGGAATCCAGATCCTCCCACCCCCACGCATCTGCCTCCTGCGCCTCCCATGCCGTCGGGGCCGGGGGCTGGCTCGCCCGCAACCCCGCACCCGCCACCTGCGCCCCCGTGACCGGAGGTTCGGGCGGCAGCCCGCTTGCCACCACCGGGCGGCGCGTATCGGCGATCAAGGGCTGCGGCCCGCGCAACCGCTGCGTCAGCCCCCGCACCAAGGGCGGCTCACGGCGCATCCCCGCAGCCCCGCCCGCCGCAGAGGCCGTACCCGCCCCCACACTCCCCGCCGCGACCGAGGTCGCGCCAAGCACGGGCGCGCCCTGCCGCGCACGGCTACGGATCGCATCTGAAATACGTGCCTTGATCCGGTCATCGGTCGGCGCTTCGGGGGCAAATCCCTCGGGCAGCGACGGCTCCACCAGTTCCGGCTCTGGCTCCGGCTCGGCCATGCGCCGCATCAGTTGCGGCATTCGGCTCAACAGCCCTGCCTTTTCGCGCGGGGGGGCGTAATGCGCCTGCTCCGCCATTGGCTCGGGATAGCGCGGATCAGCCCGCAGGGGCGCGCGCGCAGCCTCGCCCGCGGGTGCCGCGCGATCCTTGCGCCAATCGGCCTGCACCGGCGCGGCCATGCCCACAGGCTCCGCCCGCTGCACCCGGCCCATCGCCACCGGGGCCCCCATCGGCGCTCCCATCGGTTCGGGCGCCCAGTCCCCCGCGCGGCGCGCATCGCGCGCACCGCTCACGGCCTCGGCCCGGCCCATCCGCCGCGCCTCTACCGCCTGCGCCGCCCGCGCCGTACCGCGCCCCATCAACCCCAGCGCGCCATCATAGGCAAAGATCGATCCCATCATCAGGAACCGCCCCAGCCCCGCCAGTTCCGCCAAGGTGAACCCCGTCACCCAGAGCGTCAGCACACAAAGCGCCACCCCAAGGATCAGCGACAGAAGGTTCAGCCCCAGCCCCGCGCCCAAAGGCAGCACATTGACCAAAGTCCCCGCCACCGTGTCGCCAAACAGCCCGCCCAGCCCAAAGGCATGGGGCCACTCCGCCCCCGGCAAGAGCGTGGAGGCAAAGACCGAAGCCAAGGCCACCGCGATCACCGCAAAGACGATGCGCCCCATCGCCCGGTCCGCCCCCCGATGCAGCACAAAGCGCATCCCCCAAGCGCCCAACGTCACCGGAATCATCCACGCGCCCTGACCGATCACGATGATCAGCGTCGAGGACAAGGCCGCCCCGAACCGCCCCAAAAGGTTCCGCGCCGGTTCTTCCGTTGCCACCATCCAACCGGGGTCCTCGGGCGAATAGCTGCCCAGCATCAGCGCAAAGCCAAAGGCCAAGATCACCAGCACCAGGCCCAGCAATTCGCGCCCTCGGCGCTCAAGCATGGCTTGCGTGTTCTGATCCAGCAGGGGGTCGCGTTGACGGGCGTGAAGCGATGCCATGACCTTTGACCTCAACCGAATAGGCAGTCGCGGAGAAGGACAAGCCCGCGCTGCGTTTCCTCTTCCGGGCCGACAAGCGCCACCCGGATAAATCCCTTGCCCGGGTTGCCCCGGTCCGTATCCCGCGACAGATAGGCGCCGGGCAAAACCCGCACCCCCGTTTCGCGCCACAGCTTCAGCGTCGCCGCCTCGCCATCCCCACCGGGAACGGGCAGCCACAGGAAAAAGCCCCCCTCGGGCGATACCCGGTTGGCCTTACCCGCAAAAACCGCATCCGCCAGCCGGAATTTTGCCTGATACAGCGTGCGCGAGGCCTCCACATGCGCCTCATCGCGCCAGGCCGCCTCCGACACATGCTGAAGGGGCAGGGGCAGGGGCGCCCCGGCAAAAGCCCGCAACTGCCGGATCCGCGCCATCGACGCAGGCCCCGTCGCCACAAAGCCAGACCTCAGCCCCGGCAGGTTCGACCGTTTCGACAGCGAATGAAACACGGCCACCCGCTCCGGGTCCGTCCCCGTCGCCTCAGCCACGGCAAGGCCCCCGGGCGGCGGCGCATCGCGCCAAACCTCGCTGTAGCATTCATCCAGAAAAACCCGGAAATCATGTTTTTCCGCCAAGGCCATCAGCCGGGCAAGGTAATCCACTGGCGCCACCGCCCCTTGCGGGTTCGCGGGCGAACAGAGATAGGCCACCGTCACCCGGTCCAAGACCTCGGGCGGCAGGGCCTCGTAATCGGGCAAAAACCCTGTCTCGGCCGTGGCCGGCACATAAACCGGCTCTGCCCCCACGGTCAGGGCAGCGACCGCGTAAACCTGATAAAACGGGTTCGGCATCAAGATCACGGGCCGCTTGCCCCGCTTCTCCTCGGGGGCCAGCGCAATCGCCGCATTGAACAGCCCCTCGCGCGTGCCGTTCAGAACCATGATCCGGTCCTCGGCCAGCGCCACGCCATAGAAATCTGGCATCGGATGGCGCGGCTCGCCGATCGTCATGGCAATGGGCGCGCCGCCGGGCGCATGCGCGTCCAAAAGCTTCCGCAGGCGCGGAAATGCGTAATCAGGCAGGTTCGAGAACCGCTCCGGAAATGCCATGTCTGCCTCATCTGCCGGGGTCGTCTCGCCCCGTTTGGCACCACCATAGCCAGCACCCGGCCTCAGGTCCAGAAAAACGCTTGCCCAGCGTGACTTGCGCACCATCCATTGTGTCTTTTGCGCCGGTTGGCGCTTTGGATCGCCCTCGGGGAGGGCTGTCTGCCCTCCCCGAACCCCTCCCGAGGATATTTGGGAACAGATGAAGAGGGGGCAGAAGGGGTTTTAGTGCAACGCGCGTTCCGCCGCCGCGCCAAGGCGTAAAAGCCGATGTTCCGCGCCGGGCGGCACCATCAGGGAAATCCCGCAGGATGGCTCGGATGTCGGCAGTGTCAGGACGCATTGATCCATGAGATTGCCGATCCGCGTGTTGCGCAAGGCAAGCAGGTTTTCCGTCACATGATAGGCGTCATCGGTCATCAACCGCGCAGCATCCGGCGGAAGGATGGGGGAGGTGGGCAGGATCACCGCATCAAAGCCCGCCATCGCGTCCCGCCACTGGCGGCGGATGTCCTCCAGCCGCCGCCACGCCGCTACATAATCCGCCGCCCCATGCGTTGCCCCAAAGCGGAAGCGGTCAAGGATGCGGACGAACATCTTTTCCGGCGCGGCCTCGATCACCTCGCGCCAGGTCGCATAGGCCTCGGCGGTGTAAAGAACGCCGGTCAGCGCCATGGCCTCGGCCAGTTGCGGGAAGCTGACCCGTTCCACCCTTGCGCCCGCGCGCGCCAGCCGCGCCAGCGCATCGTCAAAGCCCCGCGCGGGCCGGTCGCGGATGTCGTCAAAGGCAACCGTCTCCAACACCGCCAGTCGCACCCCGCCCAAACTTGCGCCCCGCAGGTCCACCGCGCGGTTGCCCGCCCCTTCCAGCACGGCCAAGATCAGCGCGCAATCCTCCACCGAATGGGCCAGCGGCCCTGGCACATCAAACCGCTCGCACAGCGGCACGATCCCCGCGCCGGGCAAGAAGCCATGGCTCGGCTTGAACCCCACAAGATCATTCCACGCCGCAGGCACCCGGATCGACCCGCCGGTATCCGACCCCATCGCCGCAGGTGCCAGCCCAAAGGCGACCGAGGCCGCCGCCCCCGAGGACGACCCCCCCGCCACCGCCTTTTCATCATTGATACAAGGCGGCGTCGCCGTCACCGGGTTCAGCCCAAGGCCGGAAAAGGCCAGCTCCGACATATGCGTCTTGCCAAGGCAGACCGTGCCTTCCAGCGTCGCGCGCCGCAAAACCTCTGCATCGCGCGCAGGCACCCGGCCTTTGAGCAGCGCCGACCCCGCCTCTGTCTCGCGCCCACCCGTGTCGAAATTATCCTTCCAACTCAACGGTACGCCATCCAAAGGCCCCCGCCGCAGCCCCGCCTTCGCGCGGGAAGCCGCCGCCATCGCCTCGGCCCGGCTGCGGTTGGGCATCACGCGGGCATAGATCCGGTCACGCAAGGGGTGGCGGCTGATGGCATCCAACTGCATCTCGCACAGTTCCACCGGGTTGATCCGGCCCGCGCCGATCTCGGCCCCCAGTTCCGCCGCCGTCATATTCGCCCAGGATTTCGCCATGCCCGCCCCCCGATTTCCGTCACGGTAGCGGCCAAGCGGCGCATGGACAATCCCGGACAAAGCCGCATATTCCGCCCCATGGAACATGATGCCGATATCCTCATCGTCGGTGGCGGGCTGAACGGTCCCGCCCTAGCGCTCGCCTTGGCCCAAGGCGGCCTTTCCGTCACCGTCGTTGACGCCCGCCCCGCGCCCGACCGGGCCGAACTGGGTTTCGACGGTCGCGCCTATGCTTTGGCCATCGCCTCGCGCCGCCTGCTCTCTGTCATCGGCATCTGGCCCCGCGTAGCCGATAAGGTGCAGCCCATGCTGCGCATCCTCACCTCCGATGGCGGCAGCCGCAGCCCCGCGCGCCTCGCCTTCGACAGCGCCGAGATCGAGGAAGGCCCGATGGGCTTCATGCTCGAGGACCGCCACCTCTACCGCGCCTTCCTGGATGCCATGGCCGAAAACTCCCGCATCACCCTCCTCTCTGGCGAAACCGTCACCGGGCAAGAGATCACGCCCACCGCCGCCACCGTCACCCTGCGCTCTGGCCGCCAGCTTTCGGCCCGCCTCCTCGTGGGCTGCGATGGCCGCGCCTCTGGCACCGCCGCCCGCGCGGGCATCCGCCGCCAAGGCTGGGGCTATGGCCAAACCGCGCTCGTCACCGCGCTCTGGCACGAGGCCGACCACGACGGCACGGCGGAACAAATCTTCCTCCCCGCAGGTCCCCTCGCCCTCCTGCCGCTGCCCGGCGGCCACCACTCCTCGATCGTCTGGAGCGAGCGGGAAGCCACCGCCGCCGCCATCCAATCGCTTGATGACGCCGCCTATCTCGCCACGCTCCGCCCACACCTCCCCGCCCGTCTGGGCGAGGTGAAACTCGCCGGCGCGCGCTTCACCTATCCGCTCACCCTTACGCTCGCCGAACGCTTCGCCGCCCCCCGCCTTGCGCTCGTGGGCGATGCGGCGCATGGCGTCCACCCCATCGCGGGCCAAGGGCTGAACCTCGGCCTGCGCGATGTGGGCGCACTCGCCCAAGTGGTGATCGAGGCGCAGCGCCGTGGCGAAGACATCGGCGCGATCGACGTTCTGGAACGCTACCAACGCTGGCGGCGGTTTGACGCCACCACGCTCGCGCTTGGCATGGATAGCGTCAACCGCCTGTTTTCCAACACAAACCCCATCCTCACGCTCGGCCGTGGCCTTGGCATGGGGCTGGTCAATGCGCTCCCCGGCCTGCGCCGCCGTTTCATCCGCCAAGCCGCGGGGCTTTCAGACGATCTGCCCAAACTCCTCGCAGGTCAGCCGATCTGACCAAGCAAAAGGCTTGGCCCAAAACGGACAAAGCCTCTTCATCTTGGCAAAAATACTCTCGGGAGGGGTCCGGGGAGGGCAGACAGCCCTCCCCGGGGTATATCCAAGAGAGATCGGGGTCGGGCAGACAGCCCTCCCCGGGGCATATCCAAGAGAGATCGGGGTCGGGCAGACAGCCCTCCCCCGGGCATATCCAAAAGAGATCGGGGTCGGGCAGACAGCCCTCCCCGGGGCATATCCAAAAGAGATCGGGGTCGGGCAGACAGCCCTCCCCGGGCTATATCCAGGAGAGAAGTGGGTCGGGCAGACAGCCCTGCCCGGGGCTATCCAATCGTGCTGCGCCGCGCCTCACGCTGCCAGATAGGCGCGGAAAGACGCCACCACTTCCTCGTAAACCGCGCGCTTGAAGGGCACGATGGCCTCCACCATCTCGCCCGCGCCAATCCATTTCCACGCTGAAAACTCCGGATGCTCCCGCGCGATGCTGATCTGGTCATCCCGGCCCAGATAGCGGAACAGAAACCACTTCTGTTTTTGCCCGCGATATTTGCCCTTCCAGACCTTGCCCAGCAATTCCGGCGGCAGGTCATAGGTCACCCAGCCATGGGTCTTGCCCACGAATTCCACAAGGTCGCGTGTGACCCCGGTTTCCTCCCACAATTCCCGATACGCCGCCTCGCGCGGCTTCTCGCCCTCGTCAATGCCCCCCTGCGGCATCTGCCAGGCGGGCGAAGGGCTGTCGATCCGCTGCCCGGCCCAGATCCGGCCTTCGGGATTGATCAGCACCACCCCCACACAGGGGCGATAGGGCAGGGTGCTGGGGTCGATGGGGGCGTCACTCATGGCGGAGGCCTCTGCAAGAAAAGAGCGGCACAAAAAGATAACGGGGCCGTATCACCGGCCCCGCTTTGTCGCAAGAATTCTGGCGTGATGCGCGGCCTCACTCGGCCTTTGCCGTCACCGCAAGACCCCGGATGATATCCACCGCATAGGCGAGCTGGTAATCCTCGTCCCGCAGTTTTGCCGTCTCCTCGGCCCGCGCACGCTCGGCCTCCAACAGCGCGCGCTCATCCTCGGTCATCGAGTCATTCGACAAGACCCCGCGCAGATCGGCTTCCGATGTGGTGCGGTTCGCGGCCGAAGGCACCTCCTCCGTCGTGGCCTCTGCCGCCGGGTCACGGCGCGGTTGCTCCACCACGATATCGGGCATCACACCCAGCGCCTGAATAGACCGGCCCGAAGGCGTGTAATAGCGCGCCGTCGTCAACCGCATCGCCCCATCACTGCGCAGCGGAATCACCGTCTGGACAGACCCTTTGCCAAAGGATTTCGTCCCCACCACAATCGCGCGACGATGGTCCTGCAAGGCCCCCGCCACAATTTCCGAGGCCGAGGCCGAGCCGCCATTCACCAGCACCACCACCGGCTTGCCTTCGGCCATATCGCCGGGCCGGGCGGTGTAACGCTCGCCATCCTGCGGGTTGCGCCCACGGGTCGAAACGATCTCCCCTTGGTCAAGGAACGCGTCCGAGACTTCAATCGCCTGCGTCAGCAAGCCGCCGGGGTTGTTGCGCAGATCGATCACGAAGCCATCGACATTGTCGATCCCGCCCAAAGCCTCGACCTGTTCCTTCAGGTTTTCTTCCAAACCGACAAAGGTCTGATCGTTGAACGTGGTCACGCGCAGAACAACCGTATTGCCCACGCTGCGCCCGCGCACCGCCGTCAGCTTGATCGTATCGCGGATGATCGACACATCGAAAGGCTCCGTCACGCCCTCGCGCACCACGGTGATGATGATCTCAGACCCGACCGGGCCGCGCATCTTGTCCACCGCCTGATCCAAGGTCAGCCCAAGGACGGATTCGCCATCGACATGGGTGATGAAATCCCCCGCCTCGATCCCCGCCTCATCTGCGGGCGTGTCATCCATGGGCGAGACGACCTTGATAAAGCCCTCTTCCTGCGTCACCTCGATCCCAAGGCCGCCGAATTCGCCGCGCGTTTGCACGCGCATATCGTCGAAATCATCGGCGGCCAGATAGTTGGAATGGGGGTCAAGCGACGTCAGCATCCCGTTGATCGCCGCTTCGATCAACTGGGCGCTGTCCACTTCTTCCACATATTGCGCGCGCACCCGCTCGAAAATATCTCCAAACAGGTCCAACTGTTCATAGACATTCGCGTTGCGCGACGCTTCCTGTGCGATCAGGGGCGCGGCGATCTGCGTGGAAAACACGGCCCCCGCGACCGTTCCGCCCAAGAGCGCCATCACGACTTTCTTCATCTCAGTTCACATCCTTCAATGCGGCGAACCAATCGGTGGGATCAACCGGCTCCGACCCTTGCCTCAGTTCCATATAAAGCGTTTCCGTGGCCTCAAGGCCACCGCCTTCTTGCATCACCGACTGTTCTGCCGCAGCCCCGCCCATCAGCCCCAGCGGCGCCCCCGCGGCCACCACTTCACCCAATTCGCCATAGGCCGTCTCCAACCCCGCGATGACCAGAAGATAGCCCCCGCCCGGCTCCAGCACGATCACATTTCCGTAGTCGAGCAAAGGCCCCCGATAGCGGATCGTCGCAGGCCAGGGCGAGGTGACGAGCGCCCGTGGCCGCGTGGCCAGCGTCACGCCCGGCCGCGTCACCCCTGCCGCATCCGTCTCGCCGGGGCGCAGCACCACATTGCCCTGCGTGGGCAGGGGCAGGCTGCCCCGCGCGGTCACAAATTCCTGCGGCTGATAGTCATCAGGCGTCAGCCCCGCGGTAAAGGCCTCGATCGTATCGGCATTTTCCAGCAAACGGCGCAGCGTCTCCGGGTCATCCGAATAGCGGCGCGGCAGGTCGGTCCGGTCCGAAATCGCTTGGCTCAGCGCCGTCCGCGCCTCTTGCGCCGCCGCCAATCCCGCGCCCAAGGTCTGCCCCGCCGCTTCCTGCAAGGCGCGCAAATCCCGCAGTTCCGCCAATTCCCCCCGCAGCCGTTCCGCCTCTGCCTGAAGCGCGGGCGTGACATCGGCCAGCATCATCGCCGCCCTGACCGTGCCCGACGGGCCAGAGGGATGCAGCAAAAGAAGCGGCCCCGGCCGTTCCTCCACCTGCATCAGCACGCCCAAAAGCTGCGCAATCTCCTTGCTCTTGGCCTGAAACTGCATCTCCAGCGCGGTTTCGCGCAGATGCGCCTGCCGCAGGGCCTCGCGCAAGGCGGCCAAGCCATCCTCATAGGCCCGGATCGTCTGGGTCAGCGCGGCCACCCGGTCCCGCGCGGTCTGCGCCTCCTGCAAGGCCCCCACCGCCGCCTGCAAATCGGCTGAGGCGCGCGCCGCCTGTTCGGCCACCGTCTGCGCCCCCACAGGCGCGGCCAAGACAACCAAGAGGGCAGCCAGCGCGCGCAGCCTCATGCCAGAAGCGAGGCCCCCGTCATTTCCTTGGGCTGTGGTAACCCCATCAGCGCCAGCACCGTCGGCGCCAGATCGGCCAGACGCCCGCCTTCGCGCAACCGCGCGCCCTCTGGCCCGCCAAACAGGATCACCGGCACCGGGTTCAGCGTATGGGCCGTATGCGGGCCATTCGTCACCGGGTCCCACATCTGCTCGCAATTGCCATGATCCGCGGTCACGATCATCGCGCCACCCACCTTGCGCAAGGCCTCCACCGCCCGGCCAAGGCCCTGATCCACCGCCTCACAAGCCTTGATCGCCGCCTCCAGCACGCCCGTATGGCCCACCATATCGGGATTGGCGAAATTGACGACACGATCAGGTCAAACCCTTCGCCAATCGCCTGCACCAACCGGTCCGACACCTCGCCCGCGCTCATCTCGGGCTGCAAATCATAGGTCGCCACCTTGGGCGAGGCGGGCATGAACCTCTCCTCCCCCGCAAAAGGCACCTCCCGCCCGCCATTGAGGAAAAAGGTCACATGCGGATATTTCTCTGTCTCCGCCAGCCGGAACTGCCGCTTTCCCTGCGCCGCCACCCATTCGCCAAGGCCATTCACGATCACCCGTTTCGGAAAGGCCGTGGCCATGAATTCGTTATGCGCGCTGGAATATTCCACCATGGAAATCCGGCGCGCCGATGGCCGACAAAATCTCCCGCGCGCGATCTGCGCGGAAATTCAGGCAAAACAGCCCATCCCCATCCCGCGCCCCGCCATAGCCGCCAATCACCGCAGGCTCCAGAAATTCATCCGTCACCCCCGCCGCATGGCTTGCGGCCACGGCCTCCGACGCGGTGGAAAAGCCCGCCCCTTCCCCGCGCACCATCGCCGCATAAGCCCGCTCCACCCGCTCCCAACGGTTGTCGCGGTCCATCGCCCAATAGCGCCCGATCACGGTCGCCACCCGCGCCCCCTCGGGCAGGCCCGCCTCCAGCGCGGCAATGAACCCCGGCGCAGAGGAGGGCGCCACATCCCGCCCATCGGTGATCGCATGCACCGCAACCCGCAGCCCCAAGCCCACCAGCGCCCGCACGGCGGCGAGCATATGGGTCAGATGCCCATGCACCCCACCATCTGACGCAACCCCCATCACATGGGCCACGCCGCCCGCAGCCTTCACCTTACCCGCAAAAACCAAAAGCTCGGGGTTCAAGGCAAAACTGCCATCCTCTACCGCCAGATCAATGGCCCCAAGGTCCATCGCCACCACGCGCCCCGCGCCGATATTGGTATGGCCCACTTCGGAATTCGGAATTGCCCATCTGCCCACGCGGCAGGCCCACATCCGGGCCAAAGGTGGTCAGGGTCGCATGGGGGCAGGTCGCCATCAGCGCATCAAAGGCAGGCGTCTGCGCCAGCGCAGGCGCATTATGCTCCCGCACCGGGCCAATCCCCCAGCCATCAAGGATACATAGAACAACAGGCTTGGGCGGCTGCGGCATCATCGGGTTCCTTCAACTCGCCCCGTTGATACACCGGGCCAATCCCCCAGCCATCAAGGATACAGAGGACAACAGGCTTGGGCGGCTGCGGCATCATCGGGTTCCTTCAACTCGCCCCGTTGATACCCGCGCCCGCCCGTGCAGGCAACCGGATCAGCGTTCCAGATTATCCGGTGAGCTGGGAAAAGGGCCAAGCTGCTGTTTGCGTATACGTCGCCAGTTCCTGATCGGAGCGACCCCCCTTGCGAGGCCTGACCCTAGTTGGATAACCGGCTTCACTTCGCCCGTTATCCCGGTCAGCGAAGCGGAAGAAGCTCGGTTCAAGAGTTTGCTGGAGTCACAAATGTTGCTCATTAATCAGGCTAGCTCACATATGATCATTACGCCAGCAATAGGTTGAGATTTTGATCGTGCTCTTCTTGGCTTTGGAAGTTGTTCATCGGGCAACAGGGGCTTGCAAGCGAGATGATCTCAAACCGTGCTGTCCAGACCAAAGTTCAATCTTGTTGCGCCTCGCCCTCGAATCTGTCTAGTAATCTATCAGTGAATTTCACTTGTTATGTACAAGGATCAGAAAATGCCTGCCTCGCAAGAAATGCGCACCGTAGTCTCGGGAATTGAAATCACTTGGAGATCAAAGCCTGCAAGGCTAGATGCCGCACATTTGGTGGTGGTTTTCTCTGGCTTCGGCGCACAAAGTGAATTCACTTATGATTTTATAGGTGCTCTGGATCATTGTCCAGCAGACGTCATTTGGATCAAAGATAGCTTTCATGGCCGCGCATCATACTATTCGTCTGGAAGTAATCCGGATTATGTTGCAGATGCTGTAAATGACTTCATTGAAGAAAAGCTGAATACGCTTGGATTATCTAAGCAAATGTGCACACTGCTTGGGGCTTCAAAGGGTGGCAGTGCTGCTTTGATGTATGGACTGCGGTACGATTATAAAAACATAATCGCTTCTGTCCCGCAGTTACGGCCGGGCCTGTACATTCAGCAGTATTGGCCGGAAATTTACAAGCACATTCTTGGGCCGGAAGAGAGCAATGACATTGAGGAATTCGACTTAAGAATTATAAGCTGCGCAAGCAAATGTGCAGCGGATAAGAATATCTACCTCTTGACGTCAGAGATTGATACGCAATATCTTGATCAAATACATCCTTACCTTGATGTGTTCTCTAGATTTGAAAATTTCAATTTGGTCTACGTTGAATCTCAGTTAGTAAATGCCCACAATCAAATCACATCCTATGCAACACCTTTAATTTTGGGGCTATTGAATAGTCTTTCTATGGGATTCGCCCCTGAGGGCATTTCCGGCCGTACGTCTGCAAAACATCTTTCCCCACCCACCAAGAAGAGTGGTGCGCCAATCGTTGACCTCAGAGCGGCACGGTTTGAGGCGGACAGATTCATTCTCGAAGGTGTCGGTGCCTTAAGGGGGTTTTCTTGCAAGGAATGGCGGGATATAGATTATAAGTTGATACTTCGTGCTGGCGTGACGCAATTTACGATTCCGCTTGCAAAGGATCATCGAGCCGCACTTACGAGAGAGCTGTTCGATGGATCTCTTGTTTTTTATGACAAGGCTTGGTTCTGCACTCCAAAACATAAAGGGATTGATATCTCCCATGTTCCGAGTGGAACATATCAGATGTTTATCGAAATTAGATGTGCTGGAGTGTTTGAGGAGGCCGCCATCAAATCCGCAAATAAAATTCACTTTAAGATCAGATCAGTTCGTGGCTATGAATTGAATAGTGATTCAGCTTCTTCATCAATTACAATATTTGATTGAATTTATACAATTTTCTTAAGGAGCGTCTGAAAAAACCTGCCACATTCGGCGTGATCTGGTAGTAATGGGCGTCCCTGAAGGGAGCCGCGCCGATGCCGAAACTACCCGCCCTTCCCGGCTTGCGCAATGCCATGAAGACGAAGCGGACGCGGCGGGAGCAGGTCCTGGCGGAGATGGATACGGTGCTTCCGTGGGCTCGGCTTCTGGCGCTGATCGCGCCGCATTATCCGAAGGCCGAGCCAGAGGGCAGTCATCCACCGATGCCGCTGGAGACGATGCTGCGGGTCAACTTTCATCAGAACTGGTATGCGCTGAGCGATCCGACGGCCGAGGAGAGCCTTTACGACAGCGAAGCAATGCGCCGCTTTACGGGGATCGAATTGGGCGACGACCGTATCCCCGGTAAGACCACCATCCTGAACTTCCGCCATCTGCAGGACCGGCACGCGCTGACCGAGGCGATCTTCGCCGATGTGAACGCGCACCTGGCTGACAAAGGGGTCACGCTGCGCTCGGGCACGCTGATGGATGCGACGATCATCGACGCGCCATCGTCGACCAAGAACAAAGCCAAGGCACGCGACCCCGAGATGTCGTCCACCAAGAGGGGAAACGACTGGTATTTCTGCATGAAAGCCCACAGCTTGGAAACCTCAACCGCCAAACTGCAAGACAGCCGGGTCTGGGATGAACTGCTGCACGGCGAGGAAACCTCGGTCTGGGCCGACGGGGGTCATGTCAGCGCCGAGCGTGAGGCGGCATCCAGCGCGTCGGATAAGGTTTGGGGTGTGTGATGCGCAAGGCGCCGAAGGGCAGCGACCTGCATCCCATCGGCGCGCGGATCAACCGCATCATCGCGATGGTCAGGGCCAAGGTCGAGCATCCCTTCGGGATTATCAAGCGCCAGTTCGGCCTAAGATTGGCTGCGATGGCCATTGATTCCTTTTTGCAGGCCGATGTGCACCCATTTGCTAAGAGTCTATTTTCAAGAATGAACGTTTGCGAACCGTGCGCAACATGGAAGGGCTTTCTTGGAATGTTGCCTTTGTTGGCAGGGATCGCTTTGAAAGTCTTTCACATCGTCGCGCTGCGCCCTGTTGACGCCCGCTGTACACCCCAAGCATTGCCCCAAAAAATCTCGGGGTTGGCGGTTGTTCGTGAATACTTGCAATGAATAAGGGAATTCTAAGCGAAAGCATTCAAATAGATATGATTGTTCGAAGGCAACCGGATCAGAAGCTTGAGTCAGCCATTGAACAGGAAGTGAAGCACATCCCCGTCCTTGACCTCATAGGTCTTGCCTTCCACGCGGAACTTGCCCGCCTCCTTCGCCCCGGCCTCGCCATTGCCTGCGATGTAATCATCATAAGCAATCGTCTCGGCCCGAATGAAGCCGCGCTCGAAATCGCCATGAATGACCCCCGCCGCCTGCGGCGCCAGCATCCCCTTGGTAATGGTCCAAGCCCGCGCTTCCTTTGGCCCCACCGTGAAATAGGTCTGAAGGCCCAAGAGCGCATAGCCCGCGCGGATCAACCGATCCAAGCCCGCCTCCTGCAAGCCCATTTCCTCAAGGAACATGGCCGAGTCCTCCTCGGGCATCTGCGCGAGTTCCTCCTCGATCCGGGCGGAAATTACCACCGACCCGGCCCCTTGCGCCGCTGCCATCGCCGCCACCCGCGCCGATTGGCTGTTGCCCTGGGCGGCAGAGGCTTCCTCGACGTTGCAGACATAAAGCACAGGCTTTGCGGTCAGCAGTTGCAACAGTCGCCACGCGCGGCGGTCCTCTTCGGCCACCTCTACGGTGCGGGCAGGGCGGCCTTCCTCAAGCGCCTTTTGCGCCATGGCAAGCAGACGGTCCTGATCGGCGGCCTCCTTGTCATTGCCCTTCAGCTTGCGGGCAAGGTTCGCCCGCCGCCGTTCGATCGATTCCAGATCGGCCAGCATCAATTCCGTCTCGATCGTCTCGGCATCGGCCACCGGGTCGATCCGCCCCTCCACATGGGTGATGTCGCCATCTTCAAAACAGCGCAGCACATGGGCAATCGCGTCACATTCGCGGATATTGGCAAGGAACTGGTTGCCCAGACCCTCGCCCTTCGATGCGCCACGCACCAACCCCGCGATATCGACAAAGGTCAGGCGCGTCGGGATGATCTGCTTGGACCCGGCAATGGCGGCCAGCTTATCCAGCCGGGGGTCGGGCACCGCCACATCGCCCACATTCGGCTCAATGGTACAAAACGGAAAATTCGCCGCCTGCGCCGCAGCCGTGCGGGTCAGCGCATTGAACAGGGTCGATTTGCCCACATTCGGCAGACCCACGATACCCATCTTGAAACCCATCTCGCCCTCCATCCGGCTGCGCGCCGCTTCTACGGGCGGCAGCGCGCGGGATCAAGCGCGCAAAGGCGAGGGCTTTCTGGAGCCTCGGCGCGGGGGTCACCCTCGGGGAGGGCTGTCTGCCCTCCCCGAACCCCTCCCGAGGATATTTGGGAACAGATGAAGGGAGCAGGGAAGGAAAGGCCACCTGCTTTCGCCATGCCTCCCCTTTTCCTTCACCGCAACGCCCCCTATGAACGTGCCTGCCGAGTAACGGGTTGAGGGTCATGGCGCATATCATCGTAGTGGGGAATGAAAAGGGTGGTTCGGGCAAATCCACCACCTGCATGCATGTGGCCACGGCCTTGGCTCGGTCCGGCTTTCGCGTCGGCGCCCTTGACCTTGATCTTCGCCAGAAAAGCTTTGCCCGCTATATCGAAAACCGCCGCGCCTATCTGGACCGCGCGGGGCTGTCGCTGCCCACGCCCGATTATCGGGATTTGCCCGAGGTGGACCCCGCCACCCTTGCCGAAGGGGAAAACCCGTTTGACGCCCGGTTGTCGGCAGCGGTTGCGGCGCTGGAGCCTGTGTCCGATTTCATCGTGATCGATTGCCCCGGCAGCCATACGCGGCTCAGCCAAGTGGCCCATTCGTTGGCCGATACGCTGGTCACGCCCTTGAATGACAGTTTCGTCGATTTCGACCTTCTGGCCCGGATCGACCCCGAGACGAACAAGGTGAAAGGCCCCTCGATCTATGCCGAAATGGTCTGGGGCGCGCGGCAGTTGCGCGCGCAAGCGGGGCTAAAGCCGATCGATTGGATCGTTCTGCGCAACCGCATGGGCGCGCAACAGATGCACAACAAGCGCAAGGTCGGCACCGCGCTCGAGGATTTGTCGCGCCGCATCGGCTTTCGCGTCGCCCCCGGCTTTTCTGAACGCGTGATCTTTCGCGAACTTTTCCCGCGCGGGATCACGCTTCTGGACCTCAAGGATACCGGGGTGGATCAGTTGAACATGTCCAACATCGCCGCGCGGCAGGAACTGCGCGATCTCCTCCTCGCGCTGGCTCTGCCCGGCGTGCGGGTGGATTTCTGATCAGTCCTTCGCCGCGGGAAGCGGTTGGCTCATGGCAAAGGGGCTGATCCGCGCGATGCTCCGCGCCTCCCGCTGCTGGATGCGCGTCAGCCGCAGGTCAAAGATTTCCGGCGCATCGCCCGCCGCAGGCACAAGGCCGAACCGGCGCAGGATGTTCATCGCGTGATCCATGGTCTGTTCATCCCTCATCAGGTGTGGCGCGTCGACCTTCGCTTTGGCCCATGGCGAAAATCGGGCAGGCGCGCGGCAAGATGCAGGAGAGATGGAAACAAAGCGTTGCAGGGGTTGAGCCGCCCGCGCCCCACTGGCAGAAACGGCTTCGCCCGCCAGACGGGGGGTGTACGCAGGGTGTACAGGGGGTGACAGGGCAAATGACGGCTTCCAATCCACTTTATCAGGCCCTTTTCGCGCCGCTTTCCGGGCAGGATCGCCCCCTTCTGTGGCTCGCGGATGGGCGGATGATCACAGCACAGGACTTCCACGCCCTGCTGGCGCGGCTGGCGAATGTGCTTCTGGATCAAGGTGTTGCGCCGGGTGACCGGGTCGCGGTGCAGGTCAGCAAATCGCCCGAGGCTTTGGCCCTTTACGCCGCGACCGTCTCTGTCGGTGCGGTGTTCTTGCCGCTGAACACCGCCTATACCCCTGTAGAGATTGACTATTTTCTGGGTAACGCGACCCCGAAACTCTTCGTCGTCGACCCCGAAACCGCCCCCGCCCTCGCGCCTGTGGCTGCCACCCATGGCGCGCGTCTCCTGACGCTTTCGGGTGCGGGCACCGGCAGCCTTGCCGATCTGGCCGCCGCGCAAGCCCCTGTTTTCAATCCTGTTTCCCGTATGGGTGACGATCTCGCAGCGATTCTTTACACCTCTGGCACCACCGGGCGGTCCAAAGGCGCAATGCTCTCGCAGGAAAACCTGCTATCCAACGCGCGCGTTTTGGCAGACCTCTGGCGCTTCGGTCCTTCGGATGTCCTCCTCCATGCCCTGCCGATCTTTCACACGCATGGCCTTTTCGTCGCGTCAAACGTCAGCCTGCTGACAGGCGGGCAGATGATCTTTTTGCCGGGATTCGACCTTGAACAGGTCATCGCCGCACTCCCTCGCGCAACCACGATGATGGGCGTGCCGACCTTCTATACCCGCTTGCTGGACGACCCGCGCCTGACCCGCGATCTGGTCGGCCATACGCGCCTCTTCATCTCTGGCTCGGCCCCCCTTCTGGCCGAAACCCATACCGCGTTCGAGGCCCGCACGGGCCAGCGTATCCTTGAACGCTATGGTATGACCGAAACAAATATGAACACCTCCAACCCCTATGACGGGGACCGCCGCCCCGGCACGGTGGGCCATCCCTTGCCGGGGGTGGAGCTGCGGATCATCGCCGATGGGGCAGAGGTCGCGCCCGGTGAGGTGGGGGTGATCGAGGTGCGCGGCCCCAATGTTTTCAAGGGCTACTGGCAAATGCCCGAAAAAACGCGTGAGGAATTGCGCGAAGATGGCTGGTTCATCACCGGCGATCTCGGCACCCGCGACGCTGATGGCTACGTCACAATCGTCGGCCGCGCCAAGGACCTTGTGATCACCGGCGGCTTCAACGTGTATCCCAAGGAAGTGGAGGAGCTTCTGGATAGCCTCCCCGGCGTTCTGGAAAGCGCGGTCGTGGGCCTGCCTCATCCCGATTTCGGCGAGGCAGTCTTTGCCGTTCTGGCCCGTGAAAAGGGGGCGGAGGTAGACCTTGCACAGATCCGTGCAGCGGTGGCCGAACGCTTGGCCAAGTTCAAACACCCCAAGGGCTACGCCATCGTCGATGCGCTTCCGCGCAATACAATGGGCAAGGTACAAAAGGCCGAATTGCGCAAGACCTATGGGGCGGAATTCACGGCACCTCGGGGCTAGGGGGGGCCTCCTCCCCCTCCGGCCCGGAGAGTTCACGCTCCAGAAACCTTTCGAAGGCATCAAGGTCCACAGGTTCGAATTGGCCAAAGCCCTGCATCCAAACACTCGCCTGTCGCAGCGCATCGGGTTCCAACTTGCACCAAATGACACGACCGCGTTTTTCGCGACTGATCAGCCCCGCTTCGGCAAGAACGGCCAGATGTTTGGAAATCGCCGCAAGGCTCATCTCGAAAGGCTGCGCCACATCGGTCACCGCCATATCGTCCTCCAGCAGCATGGATAGGATCGCCCGCCGCGTCGGGTCGGCCAAGGCGGCAAAGACGGTGGACAAACTGTCTGACATGCGCCGATCCTAGGCCAGAAGGTGGCCAAAAGGTCAACCCTTTGGTTGAGTGTTTGACCGTCCCTGGCCCATCCGCCGCAAGATCAACCCAAAGGTTGAATATGCTGCAAAGCCGCATTTGCCCCCAAACCAGCCTGCGGCGCTTTGGGTTTTATTTTTAAGATACTGTTTTTGTTAATGAAAAGATGATCCTTAGCCTTATTGACTCATCGCCATCAACGCTTTAGCACCGCGCCAACCATCTTCATGGGATGTCTGACCTGTGTCTGATCCGCTTCCGCCGCCCGACGAGGCCCGACTGAGGGACCTTGAGGCCCGGATCGCCAAGGCAAAGGGCGCGGGGCAAGATGTCCACCACATGAAGAAGGACTATTCGCAGGCCCAATTGGCATGGCGGATGGTGATAGAGCTTGTGGCCGGTCTCGGGATCGGTTTCGGCATCGGATATGGGCTGGACCATCTCTTTGGAACCATGCCTATTTTCTTGGTGCTATTCATCGGCTTTGGCTTCGCGGCGGGGGTGAAAACCATGCTGCAGTCAGCCAAGGAAGTGCAGGATCGCCGGTTGGCCCAAGAGGCGGCCGAAGCAGGGGAAGACAGACGTGGCAACGGAAGCGCATAGCGAAGGTGGTTCGGCTCTGGTGTTCCACCCGATGGACCAGTTCATCGTCAAGCCGCTGTTTGGCGATGGTCCGGTGATGTGGTACACGCCCACCAATGCGACGCTGTGGATGGCTCTGGCGGTTCTTGCTGTCAGCTTGCTGTTCGTTGTGGGGACGCGCGGCCGCGCCGTGGTGCCAACCCGCGTGCAGTCGATCGCGGAGGTGTTCTACGGTCTTGTCTACAAGATGGTTGAAGATGTGGCGGGCCATGATGGGGCAAAGTACTTCCCCCATATCATGACGCTGTTCCTTTTCATCCTCTTCTCGAACTACCTTGCGCTGATCCCAATGTCCTTCTCCCCCACCTCGCATATCGGGGTGACGGCGGTGCTGGGCTTTGGTGTGTTCTTCGCGGTCACTGCCATTGGCTTTGCCAAGAACGGGATCGGCTTCCTCAAGCTGTTCTGGATGTCGGATGCGCCGCTGTTCCTGCGCCCCATCATCGCACTGATCGAAGTGATTTCCTACTTCGTGCGTCCGGTCAGCCACTCCATCCGTCTTGCGGGTAATATCACGGCAGGCCACGCGGTTCTGAAGGTGTTCGCCACTTTCGCCGCCGTCACCGCGATTGCGCCACTCTCTATCGTCGCGATCGTCGCCATCTTCGCCCTCGAGGTGCTGGTGTCGGTGATCCAGGCTTATGTGTTCACCATCCTGACCTGCGTCTATCTGCGGGATGCGCTGCATCCGTCGCACTGACCCGGGTTCAACCCTTTCTACCATTCCATCGTAAGGAGCATCACTATGGAACTCGCAGCAGCAGCAGCCCTCGGCAAGTTCATCGGCGCCGGCATCGCAGCCCTCGGCTCGGGCCTTGCCGCCATCGGTGTTGGCAACGTCGCCGGTAACTTCCTCGCAGGCGCCCTGCGCAACCCGTCCGCCGCTGGTGGTCAGACCGCGACGCTGTTCATCGGCCTCGCCTTCGCAGAAGCTCTGGGGATCTTCGCGTTCCTCGTCGCTCTGCTGCTGATGTTCGCCGTCTGATCCTTTCTTCGCATCCTTACGTCAGGGGGGCGTGCCGGTTGACCGCAAGGCGTTCTGGCACCCCCTCCAACTTTCAAGGGTCCGACGGAGGACAAGATGGCAACTGAAACAACAGCGGCAAGCACCTGTCTGACCGAAGGCGGTAGTGCCCTTGGCATGCCTCAGCTTTGTGCAGACTGGATCCCCAACCAAGTCTTTTGGTTGGTGGTTGCGCTTGTCGTCCTCTTCCTCATTCTGTCGCGTGTCGCGCTGCCGCGTATCGGCGCGGTTCTGGCCGAACGCCGTGGAACGATCAGCAACGATCTCGCCGCTGCCGAGGAACTGAAACAAAAGGCGGTCGAGGCGGAAAAGGCTTACCACGAAGCGCTGGCCAATGCGAAGGCAGAGGCGGGCCGGATCGTGGCGCAGGCAAAGGCCGAGATCCAGAAGGAACTCGACAAGGCCACCGCCAAGGCAGATGCCGAAATCGCGGCCAAGGCCACCGAATCCGAGGCTCGGATCAATGATATCCGTGCCGGCGCATTGGAGGCCGTGACCGAAGTGGCCAAGGATACCGCCAAGGAAATCGTCGCTGCCCTCGGGGGCAAGGCCGATGCGCGTTCCATCACGGCGGCTGTCTCTGCCCGTGTGAAAGGCTGATCTTATGACCAGAATTGCAACGCTGATCGCGGCACTGATGGCGACACCGGCATTCGCGGCGGGGGATAAGCCTTTCTTCAGCCTCGCGAACACCGATTTCGTCGTGGTGATCGGTTTCGCCGTCTTTGTCGGCATCCTGCTCTACTTCAAGGTGCCCGCATTGGTGACCGGGATGCTGGACAAGCGCGCCGTGCAGATCAAGGCGGAACTGGATGAGGCCCGCGCCCTGCGCGAGGAGGCGAAGGCCCTCCTCTCCTCTTTCGAGCGGAAGCAGAAAGAAGTGAAGGATCAGGCTGACGCTATCGTCGCTGCCGCGAAGGTCGAGGCCGAAGCTGCCGCGGCACAGGCACAGGCGGATCTCAAGGCGTCCATCGCGCGCCGCGTGGCTGCCGCCGAAGAGCAGATCGCCGCCGCCGAAGCGGGCGCTGTGCGCGAAGTGCGGGAAGCTGCGATTTCCGTCGCGGTTGCCGCAGCGGGCGAAGTGCTGGCCAAGCAGATGACGGCCGAAGCCTCTGCCGCATCGATCGACGCGGCGATCAAGCAGGTCGAAGCCAAGCTGCACTGATCTTTTCGGCTTTAAAAGAAAAGAAACCGGCCCATTGGGTCGGTTTTTTCATTTAGCGGCTTTGTTCGTGTTCGAACCTTTGTCGCGCCACGGCTTCGTTCCTCTCGGATTTGATTTGTTCGGCCAAGGATTTCTCGACGTAATCCAGATGCGCCTCCACCGCCGCACGCGCGGCCTGTGGATCGCGGTCCTGAAGCCCGGTGTTGATCGCGCGGTGCTGGTCCAGCAGTGTGTCGCGTGTGGTGCGGTTCTTGAACATCATCTGGCGGTTATAGAACACGCCTTGGCGCAGCAGATCATACATCGACCGCATCATATGCAACATGATGACGTTATGGCTCGCCTCGATGATCGCAAGATGGAATTCAGCATCAAGCTGCGCCTCATCCGTCGGATCACGTTTCTGATGCGCGGTTTCCATCTTGCGAAAGATTACATCGACAACCTTCAGATCGGTGTCAGACCCTTGCCGCGCCGCCCGTTCCGCCGCCAGCCCCTCCATATCCCGGCGGAAAGAGATATAGTCGAACACCGCTTCCTCGTGGCTGGCAAAAAGATTGACCAAAGCTTCGGAAAAGGCCGAACCCAGCACATCGGCCACATAGATGCCTGCGCCTGCCCGGCTGACGACCAAACCGCGCTCTTGCAGATCGGCGACGGCATCGCGCAAGGAGGGCCGCGAAACGCCAAGCCTGTCAGACAATTCCCGCTCTGACGGAAGCCGTTCCCCCGGCCGCAGGATCCCGCGCAGGATCAACTGCTCGATTTGCCGGACCACGGATTGCGACAGCTTCTCGGTCTGGATCTTGGTGAACGGCATTTGGGGCACCTGACTGGATTGGTCAAAATCTATGACCGCATGGTCAAAGCCTCAAGGTCTATTTCGGCGCATAAAAAGAAAGGGCCATCCCGTAGGATGGCCCTATGCTCTGCACAGAGACGCGCCTTAGTTTGTTGGGCGGATGATGATTTCTACCCGGCGATTCAGCGCGCGGCCTTGCGGCGTTGCATTGGATGCGATCGGTTGGTCAAAGCCGCGCCCGATCGTTGCGATCCGGCTGAACGGAACGCCATTCTGTGTCAGAACCTGTGCTACGGAATTCGCCCGGCGCTGCGACAGGTCATAGTTATAGGCGGCGCTGCCGGTATTGTCGGTATGGCCGATCACCTCGATCCGGCTGTTGGGGTAGCGCAAGAGGCTCTGGGCCACGACCGAAAGGTCCGACCGCAGATCAGGCCGCAGCGCGGCGCTGTCTACAGCAAACAGCAGGTCTTGGGGCATGTTCACGGTCAGGAAACTGCCGTTGTTGGTGACGGAAATATTGGGGTTGTTGATCGATTGGCGCAGTTCAGCCGCCTGCCGGTCCAGCGTAGCTCCGATGGCACCGCCCGCAGCCGCGCCGATCACACCACCCACCACCGCACGCGCAAACTGGTCATCATCACCGGAATTGGCCCCGGCCAAAGCGCCGGCCAAACCGCCGATGATTGCCCCGCTCTGGGCGCGCGCATTCGGATTGTTCGGATAGGCGTTGGGGTCCACACAGGCGCCAAGCGCCAAAAGCGCCGCCGCCGAAAGAAGAAGGGGTGTCTTGAATGTCATTTCTGCCGCCTCATTGACTTTTCCTCGCATCGGGCAAGGGCGCTTCGACTATATCAGCCCCCCTGCGCCACGCACAGCCCCCTCCGACCATCGGCGATTTTTCGCATGGCCTCTGTCCGCTTGCCCGCAGCCTCGCCGAGGCGTAACGATGGCGAAAACGGGGGACGGCGTGAGCCTTGGTGTCTTTCTGGCTGTGCTGGGCGCGGCCTTCCTGCATGCGCTGTGGAATGCGCTGATCAAGCTTGGCACCTCCAAGCTTGGGACGATGGTCATTCTTTCGGTGATCGAGGTGCCTATTGGCCTGTTCGTCGTGGCGATCTCTCCCCCGATCAATCCAGCGGCAATCCCATGGGTCATTGCGGCGGGCTGCACTCACTTCGCCTATAAGTTCTTTCTGACCTATGCCTATGACCGGGGCGACCTCAGCCGCGTCTATCCCATTGCGCGGGGGGCAGCGCCGATGATCGTGGCGCTGGTCGGCGCGATCTTTCTGGCCGATGCGGTCAGCGCCCAGCAATATCTGGCGATTGCCGTGCTGGGCAGCGGGATCCTTCTCATGGCGCGCGGCGTCTTTTCACAGGGCGAGGATCGTAAGCTCCTTCCCTTCGCGCTCGGCTCTGCTGCGGCGACAGCGACCTATACGTTGATCGATGGCATGGGCGGGCGGATTTCGGGCGCGCCGGGGGCCTATGTCGCATGGGTCTTTGTGGCCGATGGGCTGATCTTCACGCTGGGGATGCTGGCCCTGCGGGGCTGGGATGTACTGCCGCGCGACCGGCGGGCGTGGATGCTTGGCTCTGCCGCCTCGCTGGCCAGTTACGGGGCCTATGCAGTGTCGATCTGGGCGATGACGCTGGCCCCCATTGCCGTGGTTGCGGCTTTGCGCGAAACCTCGATCCTCTTTGCGGTCCTGATCGGCTGGCTCGCCTTTGGCGAAAAGATGGACCGGGGCAAGGCGCTTGCTGCGAGCGTTATCGTCGCTGGCGTTCTGCTGACGAGGCTTTAGGACGCTGTGCCGGGCCGTTCGGGGATGATCTGCTGCACGATCCCGGCAAAAGTCAGGTAAAGCGAGGTCACGATCAGCCCCCAATGCGCCCAAGAGGCGGGGTGAAACTCTACCCACGCTGCCCAACCGGCAAAGACAACCCACAAAAGGGACATGGGCAGCGATACCATCCGCCACCGCTTCGTCCGTGTGGGGTGGATGAATTTCAGATTGGTGAACATCGCCACGGTCAGCATCACAACGATGCCCACGATCAACCATGCCGGAGGCGTCACGGCAAAGAGCACAAGAACAACCATGTTCCAGCATGCGGGAAAGCCGGCAAAGCTCTTGTCCTTCGTTTTCATCCGCGTATCGGCGAAATAGATCACACTGCCATAGGTGATGGCGATGTGAACAAGGCATAGGCCGGGATAAAGACATAGGTCAGGAAATCGACGATCAGGTCCATCAGGACCCCATCGTAATTGGGCCAATTCCTTTCCACCTCATACCGGCGGGCCAGCGGGCCATCGATCCCATCGACAAAAAGCGCCACCACGAGCCACAGGAACATCAGGCTCCACTGTTCCTCGACCGCAGCCAGCATGGCGAACATGGAAAGGACCGCGCCAGAGGCGGTCAGCAAATGAACGGAAAGGGCTTTGTATCGCAGGTCCATGCCGTTTTTGATGGCCGAAAGTCCGCCCCCGCGCAACCGCCTGCGGTCAGTTTCACGCGCGCGGATGCGCTTTTTCATACACTTCGAGCAAACGCGCCGCATCCACCGCAGTATAGGCTTGCGTTGTAGAGAGCGAGGCATGGCCCAAAAGTTCCTGAATTGCGCGCAGATCCCCCCCGGCCGAAAGGAGATGCGTGGCAAAGCTGTGACGCAGGGCATGGGGCGTTGCCGTGGCGGGCAGGCCAAGCTGCATCCGCGCCTTTTCCATGATGAGGGCGACAAGTCGCGGGTTCAGCGGCCCGCCGCGCTGCCCCCGGAACAGCGCAGCCTCCGGCACCAGATCAAAGGGGCACAGGCGGGCGTAATCCGCCACCGCCTCACGCGCGACGGGCAGAACCGGGACGAGCCGGGTCTTTCCCCCCTTGCCGGTGATCCTCAACACCTCGGGCAGGGGATGGGCCGCGCCGGTTAGCCCAAGCGCTTCGGATATCCGCAGGCCACAGCCATAAAGAAGCATCAGCACGGCACGGTCGCGGGTGGCGATCCACTCTTCGGCCCGCAGATCGGCCACGGTTTCAATCATCCGCGTCGCCTCTTCTTCGGCCAAGGGGCGGGGGAGTTTGCGTTTGAACCGTGGCGCGCGGGCGGTCAGGATCGCGCTGGCGTCGGCCCCCGTCCGGTCGGCCAGCCAAGCCGCGAAATTGCGCAAGGCCGACAGGCTGCGCGCCAAGGATCTTGCCGAAACGCCCCGCCCGCGTTCATGCGCCATAAAGGCGCGCAAATCGGCTTGCGGAAGGCTGGCCAGCGCCGCGAGGCCTTCGGTGCCGCCGCGATGGATCGCCATGAACTGGAGGAAAGCCGCCACATCCGCCTGATAGGCTGTGACCGTCCTTGCCGCCGCCCCGCGCAGGGCCGAAAGCTGCCGCCCCCATTCTTCCAGCGCGTCGCGCTGCTGGGGCGAAAGCGCGGTCACGACAGCCAGCGGCGCATCGTCCGTTCGAACACGCCCGCAAAGAAGGCCAAAAGATCGGTGCCATGGGTCGGCTTGAACTGATGCGGGTCCTCGGCCCCCATCACCAGCATGCCCGGCAGGCGGCCCTTACCGAAATCCAACTTCATCAGCGCTTCGGAGCGGATCCAGCCCGCACGCTCGCCATAGATCATGTCCGAGACAGGAATGGTCTGGCGCAGGGTGACCGGGCGCAGCGGCACATTACGCCCCCCCGTCAGGTAATCGGCGATGAAACCCGGCTCTGCCACGAACAAGACATCGCCAAGCCGGCGCAGCGCCGGGTCCTCGGCATTTTGCACGCTTTCCAGCACAAGGCGGATGCAATCCACCCGCAGGGTCGCTGCCACGTCACTGGCCAGCGTCTTCAGGAAATCCTCAAAACTCAGCGGGTCCAGCATTTGCAGGATCGCGCGGTGAATTTGGTTGGTGCCGGCAAGGTTTTCATAGGCCGCCGCAATCACGGTGCGGTGGGTGTCCTCCAGCCGGTCCAGCCGGTTCTCAAGCCGCTCCATCGCGATGCCGCGCAGGTCCACGATGTTGGACCCCATGGCGCGTTCATTGGCCCCGATCAGCGCGGCCATCACATCGCGGTCTTCCAGAATCCGTTCCGGCTCCGCCAAAATGCGGTCGCGCATATCCTGTTCGATCATGTCAGCACTGCCCGGTTTTTCGTATGAATTGCGGGGAGTATAGCGGAAAGTCACAAGCCGGTGAAAGCTTTTCCTGAAGCCTCAGGGGCAGGGCGGCGTTCCTGTGGCGCTTCTGCTCTGCTATGGGGGCGGGAAACGGGGGGCGAAATGGCAGATATCCTCATCATCTATACCGGCGGCACGATCGGCATGGCACCGGGGCCTGACGGGCTTGCCCCTTGCCCGGGGCTTCTGGAGGGGGCCTTGGACCGGATGCTGCCGCCGGGTCTTGTGGCTGAGGTGGACCGCTTTGACCCACTGGTCGACAGCGCCAACATCGGCTCTGCGGATTGGAACCGGATGCTGGACCGGATTGACGCTTGGCCGGGGCGGGGCGTGATCATCGTGCATGGCACGGATACGATGGCCTTTACCGGGGCGGCGCTTTCGGCGGCGCTTGTCGGGTGCACGATGCCGGTTGTCCTTTGTGGGTCGATGGTGCCTCTGGGGCAGGGCGGGGATGCCGAAGGAAACCTCGCCTTGGCACTTGCGGCGGTGGAGGAGGCGGGGCCGGGGGTTTGGCTTGCCTTTGCGGGCAAGGTCATGCCTGCGGCGGGCTTGGTCAAACATGACAGCCACGCCGCCGATGCCTTTCGCAGCCATCCGCAGGCGGAACTTGCCCCAAGCGCGCGCCGCTTTGCCGACCGCCGACTTGCTGTGCTGACGCTGACTCCGGGCCTGCCTGTGCCTGCGGTTGCGGCCATGCTGGCGGAACTGGATGGCGCGGTGCTGCGCGTCTTTGGGGCAGGCACGATGATGGCCGATCCCGCGCTGGAGGCTGTGCTCAGCGCTGCGGTGGCGCGTGGCTGTCGCCTGCGCGCGGTGAGCCAATGCGAGGCAGGAGGCGTTGAACCCGCGGCCTATGCGGCAGGTGCGGGCCTTTGGGCCGCAGGCGTGGAAAGCGGCGGGGCAGAGACGCCGGAACTGGCCCTTGCCCGGCTCTGGCTTTCCCTGTCGTGAAACGAAAAACGCCCGCCGGGAGGCGGGCGCTTGCAGGCAATGCTGGACGAATTACAGGATTTTCTGACCCGTCTTGGCCCAATCGGCCATGAACTGCTCCAGCCCCTTGTCGGTCAGGATATGGTTTGCCATCGATTTGATCACGGCAGGCGGCGCGGTCATCACATCGGCCCCGATCAGCGCACATTCCTTGGCGTGGTTCACCGTGCGGACCGAAGCGGCAAGGATCTGGGTCTTGAAATCGTAATTGTCATAGATCGTGCGAATGTCGGCAATCAGGTCCAGCCCATCGAGGTTGATGTCATCCAGACGCCCCACGAAGGGCGAGATGAAAGTCGCGCCCGCCTTGGCGGCCAGAAGCGCCTGATTGGCGCTAAAGCATAGGGTCACGTTGACCATGAAGCCTTCGCCCGACAGCACCTTGCAGGTTTTCAGACCATCCCAGGTCAGCGGCACTTTCACCGCGATATTCGGTGCGATAGAGGCCAGCTTGCGGCCTTCGGCGATCATCTCATCGGCTTTCAGCGCCACGACCTCGGCCGAGACGGGGCCAGAGACGATGGAACAGATTTCCTTGGTCACTTCCAAGATATCGCGGCCCGATTTCAGGATCAGCGAAGGGTTGGTGGTCACGCCATCGACCATGCCAAGGTCGTTGAGTTCGGCAATCGCCGCCACATCGGCGGTATCCACAAAGAATTTCATCGCAGCATCCTTCGGTCAGGTTGGGTGGTTTGAGGGGTTGCAGGGTTTCGGAGGGCGGTTTACCCCAAAGAACCCCGAAACGAAAGAGTTGCGAGAGCGCTAACAGTGGCTGACCGAACCTATAACGAAGGGGAATGTGTCGGCGTGCTGACGACCGAGCCTTTGGGCAGGTCCGGCCTTGGCGTGCTGGATTATCGCGCGCCCGAAGGCGGCTGCGGCGATGGTGATCTCGTGGAGGTGCCGCTTGGTCCCCGGCGCGTCTTGGGCGTGGTCTGGGGGCCGGGGGAAGGGCGGTTCGAGGCGTCGAAATTGCGCTCTGTCGCACGGGTGTTGGAAGGGCGGCCGCTGCGGGCCGAGTTGCGCGCCTTTCTCGCGCGGGCTGCCGATTATACCCTGACGCCACTGCCTGCGATGCTGCGCCTTGCCACCCGCGCGCCGGGGTTGATGGAGGGCGCGGCCACGCGGCGCGTTTATCGCCTTGCAGGGCCGGTGCCAAACCAACTTTCCGAGGCACGGTTCCGCGTGATCGAGGCTTTGCGCGGTTGGGGCGGCGCGGCAGTCACCTTGGGGGAATTGGCCGAGGCTGCGGGGTGCGGGGCATCGGTCATCAAGGGATTGGTGAAGCTTGGCGTTCTGGCCGAGGAGGAGGCGCCGAAGGACACGCCCTTTCCGCCGCTGAACCCTGCGGGCCATGTGGCGCTTCAGGGTGATCAGGTGGTGGCGGGCGATGCCTTGGTCGCGGCCGTGGCGCAGGGCGGCTATTCCTGCACGCTGCTGAAAGGCGTGACCGGGTCGGGCAAGACCGAGGTCTATCTGGAAGCCGTGGCCGAGGCTTTGCGCGCAGGTCGGCAGGCGCTGGTCCTGCTGCCCGAAATCGCGCTCACGGCAGATTTCCTGATGCGGGTGGAGGCGCGGTTTGGTGCGCGGCCCGCGGAATGGCATTCGGGCGTGACGATGACGGAACGCCGCCGTGTCTGGCGCATGGTGGCCGAAGGCGGGGCCTCGCTGGTTGTGGGGGCGCGATCGGCCTTGTTCCTTCCGTTTCAAGACCTTGCCCTGATCGTCGTGGATGAGGAGCACGATACCTCTTACAAGCAGGAGGAGGGGGTGCTCTACAACGCCCGCGATATGGCGGTGCTGCGGGGGGCGATTTGCGGCTGTTCTGTCGTTCTGGCAAGTGCGACCCCAAGCCTTGAGACTTGGGCCAATGTCGAGGCGGGCAAATATGCGCGGCTGGACCTGTCCGCCCGTTTCGGTGCGGCAGAGATGCCCGAGATGCGCGCGATTGACATGCGGGGCGAGAAGCTGCCCGCAGACCGCTGGATTTCAGAAGCCTTGGCGCGGGCGGTGGAGGCGCGGCGGGCGGCGGGGGAACAGAGCCTTCTTTTCCTGAACCGCCGGGGTTATGCGCCCGTCACGCTTTGCCGGGCCTGCGGCGCGCAGGTGGGTTGCGATGATTGTGATGCGCGGATGGTGGAGCATCGGTTTCTGAAGCGCCTTGTCTGCCATCAATGCGGGGCGACAAAACCCGTGCCGGTGGCCTGTCCCGCCTGCGGTGTCGAAGGACGCATGGCCGCCGTGGGGCCGGGGGTGGAGCGGCTGGCCGAAGAGGTGGCGGCACGCTTTCCCGAGGCCAAGGTGGCGGTGCTGTCATCGGACCTGTTCGGGTCGGCCCGCGCCTTGAAAGAACAGATCACCACCATCGCTGAAGGTGGGGCCGAGATCATCATTGGCACACAAATCGTGGCGAAGGGGCATAACTTCCCCCTGCTGACGCTTGTTGGCGTTATTGATGCCGATCTGGGCCTACAGGGGTCTGACCTCCGGGCGGCGGAGCGCACCTTTCAGCTGATGCGGCAGGTGGCGGGCCGGGCTGGCCGGGCCGAGGGGCGCAGGGGCCTTGCGCTTCTCCAGACGCATCAGCCCGAGCATCCGGTGATCCGCGCGATCCTTGGCGGCGATGAGGAGGCGTTTTGGCGCGCGGAAGCCGCAGAGCGCCGTGCCGCAGGCGTGCCGCCCTATGGGCGGATGGCGGGGATCATCCTCTCTGGCCCTGATGTGGCGCAGGTCTTCGACTTTGGCGCGGAACTCGCGCGGCGCGATGGCCCCCTGCGCCGTGTGGGCGCGCAGGTCTATGGTCCCGCGCCCGCACCGATTTCTCGCGTCCGTGGGCGGCATCGCGTACGGCTTTTGGTCAAGGCCGAGAAGGGTGCCCTCCTGCAGGCGGCATTGGCGGAATGGGTGGGGCAGCTGAAATTGCCCAGTAGTCTGCGGCTTGCGATTGACGTTGATCCGCAGAGTTTTCTTTGAGCCTTTCCAGAGGGATATGGACGGAAACCCCTCGCCTGGGAGGGGAGCTATCTAAAGGTGGGCGCTCGCCATGAACTCTGCGGAGGGCTGGTTGCTCCTGGGGAGGGCTGTCTGCCCTCCCCAGACCCCTCCCGAGAGTATTTTTGCCAAGATGAAGGGGGAGATGCAGGACGCCATGTGCGTCCGTCTTGCGCAAGCTTGTATCCGTCACAAATGCGCGCTGGCCCGATGGGATGGGCTCATGTATTCCCACGCCATGTTTCGCCGCCGCATGACCCTTGCCGAGGCTCAAAGCCTGCCCCGCTGGCGCAGGCCGGAAGGGTTGCTTGTGCTGATGGCGGCGGCAATGCCCTTGGCGTTTTCCACATGGTCGGCGCTGCTCAATAACTTCGTGATCGAAGTGGCGGGCTTTACCGGGGTCGAGATCGGCTGGCTGCATTCAGTGCGCGAAATTCCGGGCTTTCTGGCCATTGGCGTGATCCTCGTGTTGCTTTTGGTCCGCGAACAGGTGCTGGCCTTGGTCAGCCTGATCCTTCTGGGTGTGGCAAGCGCGCTGACCGCGCAATTCCCAAGCCTCGGCGGTATCCTGTTCCTCACGCTGCTTTCCTCCATCGGGTTTCACTATTACGAGACGGTGAACCAATCCCTGCAGCTGCAATGGCTGGAAAAATCCCGCGCGCCAGAGGTTTTGGGCTGGCTGGTCGCGGTTGGGTCGGGGGCGAGCCTTGTGGCCTACCTTGCCCTTGTCGCGCTGTGGGACAATCTGGGGCTGTCCTATAACACCGTCTATCTGGTGTCCGGCGGGTTGACCGCGCTGATCGCGGTGGCGGCCTTCCTGCTTTATCCGCAAGCTTTATTATGCGCTGCAATTCATGGCGGGGGCGCGGCGGCAGATTTTCGTCGTCTTTGCCGCCTTCATGATGGTCGAGAAATTCGGCATGGCGGTGCATGAGGTGACGGTGCTCTTCATCGTCAATTACATCGCCAATATGGCGGCGGGGCCGTTCATCGGGAAATGGATCGGGCGCTTTGGTGACCGCAACATGATGTTGGTTCAATACAGCGGGCTGCTTATGGTGTTCCTCGCCTATGGCGGAATTTATGCCTTTGGCTGGGGCGTGGTGGTGGCGAGTGTGCTCTACATCCTCGATCATCTGTTCTTTTCCATGAACATCACGCTGAAAACCTATTTCCAAAAGATCGCCGATCCCGCCGATATCGCCCCCACGGCGGCGGTGGCCTTTACGATCAACCATATCGCGGCAGTGTTTTTGCCTGCGGCGCTCGGGTATTTGTGGGTTGTCTCGCCCGGCGGAGTGTTTCTGTTGGCGGCGGGCATGGCCAGCGTGTCGCTGGGCTTGTCGTTCCTTGTGCCGCGTGACCCTGCGCCGGGGTATGAGACGATTCTGGGCGGTGTGCGGCCCCAGCCTGCGGAATAGGGGCGACTGGCGCGGCGCGCGTGCGCCGCTATATTTCCGGAAAACCGATCAGGAGGCCCGCCCCATGTTCTTCATCAACCGCGCCAAGATGCAGATGGTCGACCCGCGTGATGCGCTTCCCGGGCGGCCTGACCCGATCCCCACGGCAGAGCTGCATTTCCTGTCTGGCATCCCGCTGAAATCCCCCGTGCCTGCGGGCATGGAAGAGGCGATGTTCGGCATGGGCTGCTTTTGGGGGGTAGAGCGCAAATTCTGGCAGGTGCCAGGCGTCTGGCTGACCATGGTGGGCTATGCGGCGGGATACACCCCGAACCCGACCTATAAGGAAACCTGCACCCAACTGACCGGGCATAATGAGGTGGTGCGGGTGATCTTTGACCCCGCGCAGGTCAGCTATGCCCAGCTCTTGAAGTTGTTTTGGGAAAACCACGATCCGACGCAAGGCATGCGGCAGGGCAATGACATCGGCTCCACCTATCGCAGCGGGATTTACACCTACTCCCCCGCGCAGGCCGAGGCGGCAGAGGCAAGCCGTGTCGCCTATCAGGCGGCGCTGACAGCGGCGGGGCGGGGCAAGATCACGACCGAGATCCTGCCCGTGCCGGTGTTTTACTATGCCGAGGATTACCACCAGCAATATCTGGCGAAGAACCCCGATGGCTATTGCGGCATCGGTGGCACGGGCGTGACCTGCCCGATTGGCACGGGCGTGACCGCCTGAGCGGTTGACCTTGGGTCGGGCCGGGTCTAACCCGGCCTGACCTAGACCCGGAGAGCGCCATGCCCACCTATTCCGCCCTGACCACCCTTCCCGGCGAAGATGCGGCCGAGGCGCTCGGCGATGCCTTGGAGCGGATGGACCCGGCGCCAGAGGGTGTGGGTGTGTTCGAGATCGAAGATGACTCCGGGCTTTGGGAAGTGGGTGCTTATTTCCTTGAACCACCGAATGAGGCCTTGCTCGAGGTTTTCGCGCTTGCCTTCGGGGCCAAGCCCTTTGCGATTTCCGAGGTGCCGGAAATCGACTGGGTCGCGCATGTACGGCGCGAACTCGCCCCGGTGGAGGCGGGGAGGTTCTTCGTCTATGGCAGCCATGATGCCGACAAAGTACCCGAGGGCCGCGTGGCCCTTCAGATCGAGGCGACGGTGGCCTTTGGTACGGGACACCACGGCACGACGTTGGGCTGCCTGCGTGCCTTTGACCGGCTGTATGACGCGGGTGTCCGCCCCTCCAATGTGGCTGATATCGGCTGCGGCACGGCTGTGCTGGCCATGGCGGCAGCGGCGGTGCTGCCCGAAGCGCGGGTGATCGCGAGCGACATTGACGAAGTCGCGGTCGAGGTCGCGCGGGCCAATGTGGCGATCAACGGGCTGGAGGGGCGCATCGAGTGCCTAGAGGCCCCGGGTTTTGACCATCCGACCCTAGCCGAAGCTGCGCCGTTTGATCTCGTCTTTGCCAATATCCTGAAGGGCCCGCTGATCGAACTGGCCCCGGATGTGGCGCGCCACTTGGCCTCCGGTGGGCTGGCGATCCTGTCTGGCCTGCTGGTCGTGCAGGCAGAGGCGGTGACAGCGGCCTATTTGGAGGCGGGCCATAGTCTTGCAGGCCGCGAAGATATTGGCGAATGGTCCACATTGGTGATGCGGCGGAACTAAGGCGGCCGTGGCCGTTCCGCCGCAATTGCCTTCTTTTCGCCACATTCCGAAAGTATCCAGACTGTGGTGGGGGTCGTATTGAGGGTAATCTCATGTCCGACCCAGGGTATTCTGAATTTTATGAACGCGTCAGCCGGATCGAAAAAGCCCGAGCCTCCGGCTTTGGTTTTGAGGCTGTGGGTACGCTCGGCCGATCTTTCTATACTGGCGCTGCGCGGCGCGGGCGGCGTTGGCGCTTTCCGGTTGTGCGTCTTTTGATTGTATGCGCCTTCAGCGCCACGATCGCGAAGGCACTTTTCCTGCATCATCTGGGTTTTGCCCCCTATCAGGACCGTATTGCCCAAATGCAGGCAGCAGGTGGGGTCCAACAGGTTGGGGCATGGCTGCTTCAGCCAGATGTGGTAACGGTAGCACTTGCGCGGCAGATCACGCTCTTTGCCAGCCGTAGCCCGCACGAGTCCTGATTTCTTCTCAGCAAAGCAAAAAGCCGCCGGGTTTCCGGCGGCTTGTCTATTTGCACGCAGTGGTGCGGGTCAGCGTCCAATCATCTCGATATCGGCGCGGCACAGCCCGATGTCGTCCAATTCGCGGTCGGTCAGGCGCGACAGGGTCTTGCGGGTCACGCGGGCATCGTTCCAAGCTGCGATCATGGCGAAGATCGCGCCGACGCCTTGAATGAAGCGGAAAGTCGAGATGGCGCCGAAGGGCGCCGGGCGGGACGTCTCATAGGCGGCCATGGCGGTGTTCCTTTTTCATAACTGCTCATATCGAAGGCTCATTGACCTTCGAGGAGGCAGATAGTGATGCTGCAGGTGCAAAGCAATCGCTGGAATGGCAATCCCGCCATGCAGAAAACGCAAGAGGAGCGCCACAAAATCGCCCAATTTCCTCGGGGCTGCGGCGCTCTGATCTTTTCCGTCGCTCTGTTGCGACAGGAGGTCGTTTTCGCTGCGTTTGCATAACGGCTTTGTGACGGGTCTGCAAGGGCCGGATGGGGCGCCGTGCGCAGCGGGAAATCGCGCTTGGCGGATGTTCCCCTTTCGTGCTAGCCCTGTGGCAAAGAAAAGGGAGCAGCCATGCGCGTTCTGGGGATAGACCCGGGCCTTCGGAATTTGGGCTGGGGCGTGATCGATGTCACAGGGGCGCGGATTTCGCATGTGGCCAATGGCATCCTCCATTCCGAAGGCGATGATCTCGCCCAGCGTCTGTGTTCCTTGCATGCCCAACTGACCGAGGTTTTGCGCCAACACATGCCCGATGCGGCGGCGGTGGAACATACATTCGTGAACAAAGATGCAGTGGCCACGCTGAAACTCGGGCAGGCGCGGGGGATTGCCTTGTTGGTGCCCGCACAATTCGGGCTGACGGTCGGCGAATATGCCCCGAATGCGGTGAAAAAGACTGTTGTGGGCGTGGGCCACGCTGCCAAAGTTCAGGTTGACCATATGGTGCGGTTGCACCTGCCGGGGGTGCAGGTGGCGGGGCCGGATGCGGCGGATGCCTTGGCGGTGGCAATCTGCCATGCGCACCACCTGCAATCCTCCGGTCGGTTGGCGGCGGCAGTCAAAAGGGCGGCGGGATGATTGGCAAGATTACGGGGCGGCTGGATTGGCGGGGTACTGACTCTGTTCTGATCGATGTGCGTGGCGTGGGCTACATTGTCCATGTCAGTGACCGGACGCTCGCTAGCCTGCCTGTTCTGGGTGAGCCTGTGGCGCTGTACACCGAACTGGTCGTGCGGGAGGATTTGCTCCAACTGATCGGTTTTCCGACGATGCTGGAAAAAGAATGGCATCGCCTTCTGATCACGGTGCAAGGCGTGGGCGCAAAGGCCGCCCTGGCGATCCTTGGCACGCTGGGGCCGGAGGGAGTGAGCCGGGCAATCACCCTTGGCGATGCGCGGGCAGTGCAAGCGGCACCGGGGGTCGGGCCCAAGTTGGCACAGCGGATCATCCTTGAGCTGAAGGCCAAGGCCCCGGCGGTGATGGCGGCAGGCGTCAGCCTGTCGGCGCGCGCCGATGTCGGGCCCGATGGGCTGGAGCCGGTGACCGAAGCCCCCACTGCGCGCTCCCCGAGCGGGGCATTGCGCAAAGAATCGACCGCGACCGCGCGCGCAGCCTTTGCCGCTGATGCGCTTTCGGCTCTCCTGAACCTCGGTTACGGGCAGGCGGATGCTGCCCAAGCGGTTGCCACAGTCGCTGGCGAGGAGGCGGGCGCCGATACAGCCACGCTGATCCGTCGCGCGCTAAAACTGCTGGCCCCACGATAGCGCGGGATTGCGGATTATCGGGTTTCGCGGGCGGTTTGGCTGTTGACTCTCCCCGGTTCCCGAGTAAAAGGCGGGCTTCAAGGATTTCGGCGGGGAGCTTCGTTTCCCCGATTCAGGAGAGACGACTATGGCGAAGCCGACGACGATCAAGATCCGTCTGAACTCGACGGCGGGCACCGGGCACTTCTATGTGACCAAGAAGAATGCCCGCACCATGACCGATCGAATACAAGGAAGGCAAGATCAAGTAAGATCCTGCTGACTGGGAACAAGGGCCGCCTTCGGGCGGCCTTTTGCGTTTCCGGTCATGCCTTCTGCGCCAAAAAACGTGTATACCGCTTTGTTTCTGAACTGAAGAAAAGAAAAGGGCCGCCCGAAGGCGGCCCATTCCTTACGTCATGATCCCCAAGTCACTCGCGGTTCCCGAAGAACTGCAACAGGAACATGAACATGTTGATGAAATCGAGGTAGAGCTGCAGCGCGCCCATGATGGCGGCCTTGCCCAGCCACTCCTGATCCGCTGCCATGGCATGCTGGATGTAGGTGTTCTTGATGTTCTGCGTGTCATAGGCGGTCAGACCCGCAAAGATCAGCACGCCAATGACAGAGATCGCGAAGGCCAGCGCCGAGGAAGCGAGGAAGATGTTCACGATCATCGCCACGACAAGACCGATCACCCCCATCATCAGGAAGGTGCCCAGACCCGAGAGGTCCTTCTTGGTCGTGTAGCCATAGAGCGACAGCCCCGCAAAGGCGATTGCGGTGATTAGGAAGGTTTGTGCGATGGACACGCCCGTAAAGACCTGGAAAATCCAGGCGAGCGACAGGCCCATCACCGAGGCATACACATAGAAGAACAGTTGTGCCGCGGCCACGGACAGGCGATTGATCATCGCGCCGAAAGCAAAGACCATGATCAGGGGCGCGAACATCACGACCCAGCCCAGAATGCTCATCGACCCGGTGACAGGATCGCGCAGGAGCGACATGAGCACATCGGTCGTGCCAACCGCCCAAGCAACGCCACCGGTCAGCAGCATGCCCACGGACATCAGCCCGTAGACTTTGTTCATATGGGCGCGAAGCCCTTCGTCAATCTGGGCGGCCCGTACGCCGGCGCCGGCCGTGCGGATCGTCGTGTAGTCAGCCATGTCATCCCTCCGATGGAAGCGCGTTATGCCCGGACAGCATAGACTACCCGGATTATGGCTCGAATATCGGAAGGCGGCGCCGTTATTTCAAGAAGAACCGACGAAAAGCTGACTCCGCCACAGGACTTTTTGTTAAAATCCCCAACGTGCGGGCGATGCCGCGGGCAGTGACGGCGCAGGGCGCAGGGATGCGATCCCGGCATCATCCTGCGACAGGCCAATGTCCCGCAGCATCCGTGCGTCCAGACGTGCCAAAGTCCGACGCTGGCGATAGCTGGACAGCAGAGTGGTAAGGCTGCGGGCTAGGCGAGAGAGGCCACCCGCCGTTTGCACCTGCCGGGTGGCAAGGCTTGCGGTGTGGAGCGAGGCGAACATAGTCTTTCCTTTCGGGCGTCGTGAGATCAGCGCGGGGCAATGGCCCCCCATTTCTCTGGTCCTTTACGCCTAAAATATGCATAATGAAAACGAATGAATGTGAATTGTGATATCAGGAAATGTGATATGCCGCGCAATCTTGATCTGGTCGCCCTTCGGGCATTTGTGGCGGTTGCCGATGCGGGCGGTGTGACCCGTGCCGCCGGATTTCTGAATCTGACGCAATCCGCCGTTTCCATGCAGATAAAACGTCTGGAACAGGCGATGTCCGTCGACCTGCTGGACCGCGCCGGCCGGCAGGTCGGGCTGACTCCCGCAGGCGAGGTGCTTTTGGGCTATGCGCGCAAGATGCTCGCCTTGAACGACGAGGCTTTGGCGCGGCTCACGCGTGATCCGCATGAGGGTGAGATTGTGCTGGGTGTGCCGCATGATGTGGTCTATCCGGTCATCCCGCAGGTCCTGCAGCATTTCGCGCGCAGCTTCCCGCGGATGCGCGTGACACTCCTGTCCTCTTTCACGCGGGTGCTTCAGGCGCAATTTGGCCGGGGCGAATGTGACATCATCCTCACAACGGAAGATCAGGTGGAGCCGGGAGGCGAAACGCTGGCTGAACTACCCCTTGTCTGGGTCGGTGCGCCGGCTGGCATTGCATGGAAGCAGCGCCCACTACGATTAGCCTACGAACATAATTGCATTTTTCGACAAGGCGTTCAGGCAGCGCTGGATACGGCCGGTATTCAGTGGGAAATGGCGGTGGAAAGCGACTCCACCCGCACAATAGAGGCCAGCGTGAGCGCGGATCTGGCCGTGCATACGGTTCTTGCCGGGTCCGAACCGCCTTATGTGGAGCGGATCAGCCACGGCGGCACCTTGCCGGAACTGACACGGATGAAGGTGAACCTTTATGTTGCAGACCCTGTTCACAGCCCTGCGGTTCTTGAATTGGCGGCGCTGATCCGCCGCGCTTATGCCGCGCGCAGAGCGGCGCGGGTGGTCGCCTAGGCCCTTGTCTGGATCACGACTTTGCCCGTCGCCTTGCGGCTGCGCAGCATCTCCAGCCCTTCGTGGAGGTTCTCCATCGGCAAAACGGCACAGACATGAGGCCGCAAAGCCCCCGCGCCATGCCACGCAAACAGATCCGAAAGGCTCTGGCGGATCAGATGGGGCGCAAAGGTGACATAGCCGCCCAGCCAAAAGCCAATAACGGTGACATTCTTGACCAAGAGGTGATTGGCGGGAACCTGCGGCACCTCCCCTCCGGCAAATCCGATGCAAAGGATGCGGCCATCTGGTCGCGTTGCACTCAGTGCCGCGCGAAAGACATCCCCGCCGACCGTGTCATAGGTGACATCCACCCCGCCAAGTCCGCGCAACTGCTCTTTCAAATCGTGACACTCACTGTCGATGACGATCTCTGCCCCTGCCGCCTGTGCGATGGCCAGCTTTTCTGCGCCGCGTGCTGTTGCGATCACGCGTGCGCCCAGGTGTTTGCCAATCTCTACCGCGGTCAGTCCGACGCCGCCTGCTGCTCCGGTAACGAGCAATGTCTCTCTGGCAGCAAGCTGCGCCTTATGGGTCAGGGCGAGGTGCGAGGTGCCATAGGCGATCAGAAATCCTGCGGCAACCTCATGCGTCATATCGTCAGGCAAGGGAACAAGTTGATCTGCTGGAAAGCAACCATATTCTGCCAGCCCACCATGGCCTGCGTAACAGGCGACGCGGGTGCCAGGGGCGGGGCCGGTCACGCCCGGCCCAAGCGCCACCACCTCGCCTGAAAGTTCCAGTCCGGGAATAAACGGCAGGGCCGGGGTCGCTTGATAACGGCCCTCGACCATCAACAGATCGGCGAAGTTCAAGCCGCAGGCATGGATGCGCAAAAGCACCTCACCCGCGGCGGGGGCCGGAACATCTGCCTCTCCGAGCTGCGGCAGAGTTCCAAATGCAGTCATTGCCCAGCGGCGCATGCGGCGTTGCACAGGTATCTCCCCGTTTTGCAGACTGATACCGCGCCCTTTTTCCTGCGCCAAGCTGCATTTGATTGCAAAATGGGTCAATCCCCCAAGGTCAGATTCGCATAATGCAATGCAATTTGGAATACCCGTTATGGGTGCATTGCGCCTTGCTCTCACGTCTCATGGGGGAAGTGCATTCGCGCCCTGCGTGTGCCCGAAATCTCTTGCACGAAAGGATAGGGGCAATGGGCGCTGTGCGCGGGTCACATCGACCAAGGTCCTATATTCGCATCTTGGCACATCTGTTGCTTGTGAACTGGTAGACAACAGGAGTTCGTAATGAAGCACCCCGTAGATGCACATGTCGGCAAGCGCATTCGTCATCGTCGCTGGATGGTCGGCATGACGCAGCAGCAGCTGGCGGACAAGGTCGGTATCAAGTTCCAGCAGATCCAGAAATACGAAACCGGCATGAACCGTGTCAGCGCCTCCCGTCTGTGGGATGTGGCCGAGGCGCTTGGCGTATCGATCTCGTTCTTCTTCGAGGGGCTGAAAGAGCAGGATCGGCCTGTTGCCTCCTCTGGTGGGGATATTCTGGGTGACCGTGAGGCGCTTGAACTCGTCCGCTCATACTATGCGATCCCAGAGGCGCAGCGCCGCCGCCTCTTCGATCTCGCCCGCGTCCTGAGCGACGTGGCCTGATCCGCTTCTTGGCGGGTTGGCCAACTCTTGCTTGACCTTCGATCCGGGCGTCGTTAGCGCCGGATCGGAGGGGCATCGCCCCGCGCAAGAGGGGGCAGATGCAAATGTTTTCCAAAGATATTCAAGATGATCTGATCGCGACGGCCCATGCCTTGGCCGATGCCGCGCGCGAGGCGACTTTGGCGCATTTCCGCCGGACGGATTTACTGGCCGATACCAAGGAAAGCGATCGGTTCGATCCGGTGACCGTCGCCGATCGGCTTTCCGAAGAACGCATGCGCGCGATCCTTGCGGAACGCCGCCCGCAGGATGCCATTCTGGGCGAAGAATATGCCGCCGTTTCGGGCACCTCGGGCCTGACTTGGGTGTTGGACCCGATCGATGGGACGCGGGGTTATTTGTCGGGCACACCGACCTGGGGGGTGCTTGTCTCTGTCGCCGATGCCTCGGGGCCGCTTTATGGCATCATCGACCAGCCCTATATCCGCGAAAGATTTGAAGGCGGCTTTGGCCTTGCCCGCGTCATCGGCCCCTCCGGAGAGGCGGCGCTGCGCTGCCGCCCCCCTCGGCCCTTGTCCGAGGCCATCCTCTTTTCCACCTTCCCCGAGGTCGGGACCGAGGCTGAAGCCGCAGCCTTTCGTCGGGTTGCATCGCGCGCGCGGCTGACGCGCTATGGCACGGATTGTTATGGCTATGCCCTTGTTGCGGCGGGCATGATCGACCTTGTGATCGAGGCGGGTCTGCAAGCCTATGACGTGCAGGCCCCTATCGCGGTGATCGAGGCTGCGGGTGGGGTGATGACCGATTGGGAAGGCCGCCCCTGCCATGCGGGCGGGCAGGTGATCGCGGCGGCGAACCCGCAGATCCATGCGGAGGCTTTGGCGCTGCTCCGCGGCTGATGCTTGCGGGACGGGGGCGGGGCGGGTAGCCTTGCGCCTGCCTGCGCGAGTCCTTCCCCCTTCTGTCGCCAAGCCATGGGTCCACCGAAGGGGCAGGGGGACCGTGAATGCCAGATATCCTGATCCGCAATGCCGATGTCATCGTCACCATGGATGACACGCGGCAAGAGTTGAAAGGCGCGGACCTGCGCCTCTGCGGTGGCGTGATTGCCGAGATTGGTCAAGGACTTGCCACCGATGGGGCGGATGTGGTGGAGGCGCGGGGCTGCGTCGTTACCCCGGGCCTTGTGAACACGCACCACCATCTTTACCAGACGCTGACCCGCGCGGTGCCGGGGGGGCAGGATGCGTTGTTGTTCGGTTGGCTCAAGACGCTCTACCCAATATGGGCGCGGTTTGGACCGGAAGAGATGTTTACCAGTGCGCAGGCGGGTTTGGCCGAGCTTGCGCTCTCGGGCTGCACACTGACGTCGGATCACCTCTACCTCTATCCCAATGGTGCGCGGCTGGAGGATACGATCCATGCCGCGGGGGAAGTGGGCCTGCGCTTTCACCCGACACGCGGCGCGATGAGCATTGGCGAAAGTGCCGGTGGCCTGCCGCCTGATGCGCTGGTGGAAGGGGAACGCGCCATTCTGGAGGATATGATCCGGGTGGTCGATGCCTTCCATGACCCGCGTGAGGGAGCGATGGTGCGGGTGGGGCTGGCCCCCTGTTCGCCCTTTTCGGTCAGCCGGGAGTTGATGCGGGACGCGGCCTTGCTTGCCCGTGACAAGGGCGTGATGCTGCACACCCATCTGGCTGAAAACGAAGAAGATATTGCCTATTCCTTGGCGCAGTTCGGCGTGCGCCCCGGCCAATATGCCGAGGATTTGGGGTGGACGGGGACGGATGTTTGGCATGCCCATTGCGTGAAACTGGATGGGGCGGAGATTGATCTCTTTGCCCGAACCGGCACCGGGGTTGCCCATTGCCCCTGTTCCAACTGCCGCCTTGGCAGCGGGATTGCGCCGGTGCGGGCGATGCGGGATCGGGGCGTGAAGGTGGGATTGGGCGTTGACGGATCGGCCAGCAATGATGCGGGCAATCTGATCGCCGAGGCGCGGCAGGCGATGCTGTTGCAAAGGGTCGCTTTGGGGGCGGATGCCATGTCGGCGCGGGAGGCCTGTTGGAAAACGGGCAGATATCGTGATTTGGGATGTGTCGGGGATAGAAGCGGCGGGTGCTTGGGACCCGGTGGCCGCCTTGGTTTTTTGCGGACCAACACGGGTGCGGGATCTGTTCGTAGAAGGGCGAAGGGTGGTTGCCGGGGGGCAGATGGTCACGGTAGATCTGGGCCGGATCGTGGAGCGGCAGAATGCCTTGGCCCGTCGGTTGTGGGAGCGGATA
>JALOTC010000182.1 GCA_025458085.1 Cypionkella sp.
GTAAAAGCGGGGAAACCTTAACAAGAGGTATCCCATGCCGCGCCATTCCATTGCCGAGATTGCCAAAGCCCTTGGGGCCGAGGCGGAGGGGAATTTGTCCCTGACGGTTGCGCGGGTGGCAGAGCCGGGCGCGGCGGGGCCGGATGACCTCGCCCTTGCGGTAAATCCCAAATATTCCGATGGCTTAGCCAAGGGGCAGGCGCGTGCGGCGATGCTGTGGCCGGGGGCGGATTGGCGGGCCATGGGGTTGCAGGCTGCGATCTTTGCCCCCCGTGGGCGGCTTGCCATGGCGGGGCTGACGGGGTTGATGGACCCCGGACCAGACCTGTCACCTGGCGTACACCCCCTGTCTGACATCCGTACAGACGCCGTGATCGGGGAGGGGGCCGCCATTGGCGCTTTCGTGACCATCGGCGCGGGCGTGGTGATCGGGCCGATCGCGAGCCATGTCTCTATTGCCGAGGGCGCGCGGATCGGGGCGGATGCCTTGATCCTGCAAGGCGCGCGGATCGGGGCGCGGGTCACGATTGGCGACCGTTTCATCTGTCAGCCCGGCGCGGTGATCGGGGCGGATGGGTTTTCCTTTGTGACCCCCGAGAAATCGGGGGTGGAGGAGATCCGCGAAACCTTGGGTAGTCGCGACACCATCCGCCAGCAAAGCTGGACGCGGATACATTCGCTGGGCGCGGTGACGATTGGCGATGATGTAGAGGTTGGCGCCAATGCCTGCATTGACCGGGGCACCATTCGCGACACGGTGATCGGGTCGGGGACCAAGCTCGATAACCTTGTGCATATCGGGCATAATGTGCAGGTGGGCCGCGATTGCCTGCTCTGTGGGCAGGTGGGCATTGCGGGGTCTGCCCAGATTGGCGACCGGGTGGTTCTGGGCGGGCAATGCGGGGTGAATGACAATATCTTTGTCGGCGATGATGTGATCGCGGGCGGTGCCACGAAGATTTTCACCAATGCGCCTGCGGGGCGGGTGCTGCTGGGCTATCCGGCGGTGAAGATGGAGGCCCATGTGGAGATGCAAAAGGCGCTGCGGCGTCTGCCACGGCTGGCGGCAAAGGTTGCCGAAATCGAGAAAGTCATTCAAAAGTCATGAGCGCTGCCTATATCCTTGCGAGGCAAGGAGATGAGGGAATCCCATGACAGAGATTGCTGAAACCGTGCGGGCCATTGTTGCGGAAAAGGCCATGGTCGATCTGGCCGAGGTCTCGGGCGATTTGCCCTTGGCCGCGCTTGGCATGGATAGCCTTGCCGTGGTCGAGACGATCTTTGCCATTGAGGAAGCCTTTGACATCCAGATCCCCGTGCAGGGGGGCGATGTCGGTTCGGTGGATTTGTCCACCGTGGGCGCGATGATCCGCGCCGTCGAAGGGCTGGTTGCGCAGAAGGCGGCCTGAGGGTCGTGGCCCGCGTCGTCATTACCGGGTCGGGGGCTGTCACTTCGCTGGGGCGCGATGCTGCGCAGACGATGGCGGCGATGGCCGCCGGGCGCGTGGGGATTGGTGCGCTGGATATTCGGGATGCGGATCGTCTGATCGCGCCGATCGGGGCGCAGGTGAAGGCTTGGGCGCCCGAGACGATGTTCACCGTGCGCGAGATTTCGCTCTATGACCGGGCCACGCAATTCGCGGTGGAGGCCGCGCGGCAGGCTGTGGCTCAGGCGGGGCTGGACCTGCCGGGAGAGATGGCGGCGCGGGCCGGGGTGGTGCTGGGCACGGCGGGGGGTGGGCTTGGCACCACGGATGACAATTACCGCGCGGTCTATGAGGAGCGCAAAGACCGGGTGCATCCCTTTACCGTGCCGCGCCTGATGCATTCGGCGGCGGTCAGCCATCTGAGCATGATCCACGGGCTGCGGGGGCCTGCCTTTACCGTCTCGACCGCCTGTGCCAGTGCGAACCATGCCATGGGGCTGGCCTTTCAGATGGTGCGCAGCGGCGCTGCCCCTGTGATGCTGACCGGGGGGGCGGAGGCGATGCTGACCTTTGGCGGGATCAAGGCATGGGAGGGCCTGCGCGTGATGGCGCGGAGCGGCTGTCGGCCCTTCTCGCTGAACCGCGAGGGCATGGTGATGGGCGAAGGCGCGGCGGTTCTGGTGTTTGAGGACCGCGATCACGCCTTGGCGCGCGGGGCGAAGATTCTTGCCGAAGTGGTGGGCTTTGCCATGGCGTCGGATGCGGGCGATATCGTCATGCCCAAGCAGGAGGGGGCGGAGGCTGTGATGCGCGCGGCGCTGGCCGATGCGGGGATGGACCCCGGCGCGGTGGGTTATATCAACGCCCATGGCACCGGCACGCAGGCCAATGACCGGATCGAAAGCGCCGCGATCCGCGCGGTGTTTGGCGCGGCGGTGCCGCCGGTCTCCTCTACCAAATCCATGCATGGCCATTGCATCGGCGCGACGGGGGCGGTGGAGCTTTTGGCCTGTTTGCTGGCGCTGAAGGACGGGATTTTGCCGCCCACGATGGGGTGGGAGGCGGCGGACCCGGACTGTCTGGAGGATGTGATCCCCAATGCCGCACGGCGGGCCGAGGTGGAGGTGGTTTTGTCCAACGCCTTTGCCTTTGGCGGGTTGAACGCGGCGCTGGTCTTGCGGCGGGCGTGATGCAAAAGGCCGCCCGGAGGCGGCCTTTCGGGACGGATGCGCCAAAGGGCGGGATCAGGGATTGGTCGCAGAGACGGCTTCGAAGCCGGCGGTGAAGCCCGCGAGCGAGAGGTCCAAGGAGACCTTTTGATCGGGGGCCACAACCGGAACGATGGTCAGCGTGGCCTTTGCGCCTGCGCGGAATTGCGCGACCTCTTCGGCGGTGAAGCCGATCCGCGCGATGCAGCCGATAGGCGCGCAGAAGGTGAAGGGGTAAACCTTGGCCGTGCCGCCATCGACCGCGAGCAGCAAGTTTTCCGTCAGCAGCGTTTCCAAGGGCACGATGACCGTGGCCCCAGCGGCAGCCTGGCCCCCTGCGGGCAGGTTGAACATGGAGAATTCGGCGACTGCATTGCCTTCGGCATCGCGCAGGAGTTGGTAGAGTTGGCAAGGGTCGTTGCCATCCTCGGCGCGCACGCAGCGCTGTTCCCAAGCCTCAAACGTCTGTTCGACATAGGTCGAGCCCGGACCATCGGCGGGTTGGGCTTCGGTCCCCATCGACAGATTGTCGGGGGCTGCGGCATCCGCGGGCGGGGCTTCTTGGGCGAAAACGGCAGGGGCGGCTGCGAAAAAGACTGTCGCCGCGGCGGAAAGCAGAGAAAATCGGGAGGACAGGAAAGGCAGGGTCATGCGTAAGAATCCGCTCGGGATGAAAGTTGGGCTGTGCTCTAGCATGGTCTGTGCGCCGTGTCAGGTAGCAAAAGCGCGACCCGGCCGGAGTTGAGGGGGGAAGTGGGATGCGGGGGAGCGCCTTTGGTGCCCATCAAGAAGGGGCAATGAAAAAGGGCCAGAAAACCGGCCCTTTTCCCGTTCATTTTATGCTCCCTGTCGGACTGGCCGACTTCATGAGGCTGACGCTAAGGCCCTTTGCCGCAGGCGTCAACAGGGAATCTGGCGGCGCGAAAAGATGTGAAAGATGAAAAAAAACCGCGCCTTTTCAAGGGCGCGGCCAGTTCGACAGGGAGGAAGTCACCATCGGCAGAGCCAAGCGCCCAAGCCGATGCGAAGGAGACTGGCAGGAAGTGGTTAAGGATGTATGTTGGCTTGGGGCGGCGGTGCGCTGGCTGGTGCAGCCGCCGGTTGTATGTTTTGATCTGGGTAGGAGAGGCGCGTGACGGAAGAGCCATCGATCTTTGTTGGCGGCGGCGGTGAGGGCTATGGGCAGCCTCAGGGCCTGCTTTTGAAACAAGCCAATCGCCACGGGCTGATTGCCGGGGCCACGGGAACTGGCAAGACGGTGACCTTGCAGATTTTGGCCGAAGGCTTTTCGGCGGCAGGGGTGCCGGTTTTCCTGTCGGATGTGAAGGGCGGTGACCTTCTGGGATGTCTTTGGCGAACAGGGCCATCCGGTGCGGGCGACCGTGTCAGAGATGGGGCCTTTGCTGCTCGCGCGGCTTTTGGAACTGACCGAGGCGCAGGAGGGCGTTTTGAATGTGGCCTTTCGGTTGGCGGATGAGGAGGAACTGCCGCTTCTGGACCTGAAGGATTTGCAGGCGCTTTTGGTCTTTATCGGCGAGAATGCGAAAGAGATTTCGACGCGCTTTGGGCTTGTGTCGACCGCC
>JALOTC010000183.1 GCA_025458085.1 Cypionkella sp.
TCATACCCTTCGGCGGTATGGGGTGAGAGGCGACGACCTGCCTTGGTCGCCACAAAGGGCCGATCGCCCCCGCGCTCGGCCAGAACTTCGGCGATGATCCTTTCGCTGCGGCCATCGCCATAGACATCGGCGGTGTCGATGAAGGCCATGCCTTCGTCAAGGGCGGCATGGAGCGTGGCCTTGGCCTCGTCCCATGTAACCTCGCCCCATGTGCCGCCAATGGCCCATGCGCCAAAGCCGATGGGGGTTGTGGTTCGGCCGGTCCGGCCAAAGGGGCGTGTTTGCATGGCAGTCTCCTTCATTATTCGCAGCGAAGCTAGGGCAGGGGGCTGGCAAGGCCAAGTGCCGCAGGGCCTTTTCCCGCCCCGGCCCATCCGCTAGGGAGGGGGGTATGGAACTTGTCGTCACCGATCTGGCCGTGCAACGCGGCGGGCTGACCGTGCTAAGCCTGACCTATGCCGCCCATGCCGATGGGCTGAAGGCGGTGCTGAGCGTGCGCGAAAATCTGGAGTTTTGGGCCGCGATCCATGGCGTGGGCGGCGTGCGCGAGGCGATGGCGCGGATGAACCTTGCCGAACTGGCCGACCGCCGCGCCGCGAACCTTTCGGCGGGGCAGAAGCGGCGGCTTGGCCTTGCCCGGCTTTTGGTCACGGGGCGCCCAATCTGGGTGCTGGATGAACCGACTGTTTCGCTGGATGTGGCGAGTGTCGCGCTGTTTGCGGGGGTCGTGCGCGACCATCTGGCCAGCGGCGGCATGGCGCTTCTGGCAACCCATATCGACCTTGGCCTGCCTGAGGCGCGGGTTCTGGACCTGGCACCTTTCAAGGCGGCGCGCCCGATGGTGGTCGCGGGTGGCGGGTTTGACGATGACAGCGCGGGGGCTTTCGCATGATGGCGCTTTTGTCCCGCGATTTGCGGTTGGCCTTTCGCGCGGGCGGGGGGTTTGGGCTGGGGCTTGCGTTCTTTCTGCTTGTGGCCGTTCTGGTGCCTCTTGGCGTCGGGCCGGAGGCGCAGACCTTGGCCAAGATCGCGCCGGGGATCCTGTGGGTTGGCGCACTCCTTGCCTGTCTGCTGTCGCTTGACCGGATCTTTGCGCTCGATTTCGAAGATGGCTCGCTGGACCTTCTGGCCACGGCCCCCATCCCCTTGGAGGCGGTGGTGGCGATCAAGGCTTTGGCGCACTGGCTGGTAACGGGCCTTGCGCTGACGCTGGTGGCGCCGGTTCTGGCGGTGCTGATGATGCTGCCCGCCGGCGGTTATGTCTGGCTTGTCGCCTCGCTCGCGCTTGGCACGCCTGCGCTGTCGGTGATCGGGGCTTTTGGCGCGGCGCTGACTGTTGGGGTCAAGCGGGGGGGGTTGCTTTTGTCGCTCCTCGTCTTGCCGCTTTACGTGCCAACCCTCATCTTCGGGGCAGAGGTGGTAAAGCGTGGCGCGATGGGGATGGAGGTGGCGACACCCCTTCTTCTTCTGGCTGGGATCACGGCAGGGTCGGTCGCGCTTTTGCCCTTTGCCTCGGCTGCGGCAATCCGCGTCAACTTGCGGTAACGCCTGACATGATAGTGACTTGAGACCTCAAACAAGAGAGGCTAGCGAAAGCCCGATGTCGATCTGGGAATATGCCAACCCGAAGAAGTTCATGCAGACCTCGGCCTGGGCCTTGCCTTGGCTGGCGGGGTTGTCGGCGGCTTGCTTGGTCGTGGGGCTGATCTGGGGGTATTTTTTCACCCCTGATGATTACAAACAAGGCTCCACCGTCAAGATCATCTATCTGCACGTGCCAAGCGCGATGATGGCGATCAACGCTTGGGTGATGATGCTGGTCACAAGCCTTGTTTGGCTGATCCGCCGCCATCATGTAAGCGCCTTGGCCGCCAAAGCCGCCGCCCCCGTGGGGCTGACCTTCACCGCCATCGCCTTGGTGACGGGGGCTTTCTGGGGGCAGCCGATGTGGGGTACTTGGTGGGCCTGGGACCCGCGGCTGACATCCTTTCTGATCCTGACGCTGTTCTATCTGGGCTATATCGCGCTCTGGCAAGCGATCGAGGACCCGGATACGGCGGCAGACCTGACCTCGGTCCTGTGCATCGTCGGGTCGGTCTTTGCGCTTTTGTCGCGCTATGCGGTGAATTTCTGGAATCAGGGCCTGCATCAGGGCGCGTCGCTGAGCCTTGATAAGGAAGAGAATGTGGCGGATGTGTTCTGGTTCCCCCTGCTTGTGTGTATCGCGGGCTTCGTGCTTTTGTTCCTGACGCTTGTCTTGGTGCGGACGCGGACAGAAATCCGCGCGCGCCGCCTTCAGGCCCTTCTGTCGCGGGAGCGTCTGGCATGATGCCCGATCTTGGAAAATACGCCTTCGCGGTGCTGTCGTCCTATGCCGCGTCCATCGTGCTTTTGGTGGCGGTGATCGTCCTGACCCTCTGGCAGGGCAAGCGGGTGAAACGGCAGTTGGCCGAGGCGGAGGCCCGGCAAGGAAGAAGCAATGGCTAAATGGCTGATGGCCCTGCCTCCGGTGATTTTTGCCGGGCTGGCGGGCATGTTCTACATGGGGATGCAGCGGGACAATCCGAATGAAATTCCCTCTGCTTTTCTGGAACGGCAGGCCCCTGTCCTGCCGGAAACGGCGCTGCCCGACATTCCCCTTCTGACGGCAGAGGATCTGCGGTCGGGTGAGGTGACCGTGGTCAATTTCTGGGCGACATGGTGCCCGCCCTGCCGGGCTGAACATCCCATCCTTCTGGAAATGGCCGCGCGTGGCATCCGCGTGGCGGGCGTCAACCTGCGCGATGACGATGCCAAGGCGGTGCAGTATCTGACCGAGGAGGGGAACCCCTTCTTTGCCGTGGCCACCGATCCACGCGGGCGCACGAGCGTGGAATGGGGTGTCACCGCCCCGCCAGAGACCTTCATCATCCGGGGGGATGGTTCTGTCGCGTTCAAGTTTATCGGCCCGCTGATCGGCACCGATTACGAGGCGCGGTTCCTGCCTGCGCTGGAAGCGGCCTTGGCGGAAGAGGCGTCGGGGTCTTAAGGTCCCCGCCCTGCCTTAACCTTCGGCGCGGGTGGTCAGGGCCACTTCGTTCATGATCCGTGCGCGTTTTGCAGCCGCATCCTTCGCGATCAGGCCGTTGATCAAGAAGGCATCGACGATCCACCAAATGCCAAAGACGATCAGTAGCGGTATCCCGATCAGCACGGCAGACAAAATGACGCCGCCCCAGAACAGGGCAATTTGGGCCGCCGCAATACCGGGGGAGCCAAGATAGAAGCGATGCACCGCAAAGGCGGGCAGGAAGAACCACAACAGATAGGCAACGGCGGCGGATTTCTTTTCATTCATAAGCCGTTGTTCGACAAGAATCTGCTGTTGGGTGGAAAGCTGCATCATCGCCTCTGAAAACTCGGAAATGCCCTGATATCAGGGCGCTACGGCAAGTCAAAGCAAAAGGCAGGCCCTTGCGGACCTGCCTTTCCTTTCGCGTCAGACCGATCAGGCCGAAGCGAGGTCGCGCAGCACATAGTGCAGCACGCCGCCGTTTTCGACATATTCGATCTCGATCGCCGTATCGATCCGGCACTTGATCTGGATCGTCTTGGTCGTGCCATCGGCATAGGTGATGTGGCAGGGCACGAGGGAGAGGGGCTTCAGATCCCCCTCCAGCCCTTCGATGCTGACCACTTCATCGCCCTTCAGCCCCAGCGATTTGCGCGTATCGCCACCCGTGAATTCGAACGGAATGACGCCCATACCCACGAGGTTGGAGCGGTGGATACGTTCGAAGGACTCGGCGATCACGGCCTTGACGCCCAAAAGCGCCGTGCCCTTTGCCGCCCAATCGCGGCTGGAGCCCGCACCATATTCGATGCCGCCAAAGATCACCAAGGGCGTGCCCTGTTCCTGATAGGCCATGGAGGC
>JALOTC010000184.1 GCA_025458085.1 Cypionkella sp.
GCCCCGCCTTCCATCTCCAGCACCACATGGTCATGCTTCTCGGGCTTGGGCATCTCATGGTGAAACTCTCCCAGTTCCACCCCCGCGGCACCGGGCAGGGCAATCAGCATCCGCCCCGACATGCCAAGGTGCAACAGCAGCGTCTCGCCTGTCGAAAGATCGGCCAGAATATATTTCGACCGCCGCCGCAGGCCCAGAACCCGCGCCCCGGTCAGCCGTTCCGCCATCCGTGGCGGAAAGGGCCAGCGCAAGCCCTCGCGCCGCACCTCGGCCCGCGCGATCACCTGCCCCGCCATCACTGGCTCCAACCCCCGGCGCACGGTTTCAACCTCGGGCAATTCGGGCATGATCGGTCCTTCGCGTGTCTGTACGGGGGGTGTACAGGGGGTGTACACAGGGTGACAGGTCAAAACAGCCCTTTCCGGGCGCTCGGCGGACAGGGCGACGCATTGCAGCCGCCCCCGCGCGCCCTATAAGAAGGCACGGAACAAAGGAAGGGCAAGCCCCATGGCCGAACAGGACGACGGCACCACCCATTTCGGCTATCGCACTGTTGCAGAAGGCGAAAAAGCCGGTCTGGTGCATGGGGTCTTTACCCGCGTAGCCTCCAAATACGACATCATGAACGATCTGATGTCCGGCGGAGTCCACCGCCTGTGGAAAGACGCGATGATGGACTGGCTCGCCCCCCGCCCCGGCCAACGCCTCCTCGACGTCGCCGGCGGCACCGGCGACATCGCCTTCCGTTTCCTCACCCGCTCCCCCACCGCCTCCGCCGTGGTTTGCGACATGACGGAGTCGATGCTCATCGCCGGGCGCCAACGGGCAGAGGCGGAAAAACAGGCCGAAAAGCTCGAATGGGTCGTGGGCGACGCTATGGCCTTGCCCTTTGAAAACAATAGCTTCGATGTCTATACGATCAGCTTTGGCATCCGCAACGTCACCCGCATCGCAGATGCTTTGCGCGAAGCCTATCGCGTTTTGCGGCCCGGCGGGCGGCTCATGGTTCTGGAATTCAGCCAGATCCCGAATGATCTGATGCAAAAGGTCTACGACCTTTACTCCTTCAATATCATCCCCGTCATGGGGCAGATCGTGGCAGGGGACCGCGACAGCTATCAATACCTTGTGGAATCCATCCGCAAATTCCCGAATCAGGATCGCTTTGCCGAGATGATCCGCGACGCCGGGTTTGAACAGGTGAAATACCGCAACCTGACGATGGGCGTCGCAGCACTCCATTCCGGCTGGAAAATCTAAGATGCGCGGCCCCCACAATCTTTGGCGGCTCGTCCGGACGCTTGCCACATTGGAACGAACAGGCGCCATCGGTGCCGTACTAGAGGCGTTCAAAGCCCCGCCCCGCCTGCGTATTGTGGCGCGGATTCTTGGCTGGCCTTTCAAGCCCTTGGGCCTTGCGGGCGACCCTAAATTGCCCCCCGTCACCCGCGCGCTGACCGCCCTTGGACCGGCCTATATCAAATTCGGCCAAATCCTTTCGACACGCCCCGATATCGTGGGCGACGAATTGGCCGAGCAGTTGAAATATCTGCAAGACGAACTGCCGATCAGATTTTCAGCAGTTTTTCCGAACCTGTCGCCGCGGCTTCCATCGCGCAAGTGCATCGCGCGCGTTTGGCCGATAGTGGCGAAGAAGTGGCGGTCAAAGTCCTGCGCCCCGGCATTGAACGGGCCTTTCGGAAGGATATCGACGCCTTCTATCTTGCCGCGCAGACGATTGAACTGATCGCCCCCTCGGCCCGCCGCCTGAAGCCTATGGATGTGATCGCCCATTTCGAAGGCGTGGTTCTGGGAGAGTTGGACTTTCGCCTTGAATCCAGCGCCGCCGCAGAATTCGCGGCGAATACTGAAAAGGATCAAGGGTTTAGGGTTCCAAAACCTGTCTGGTATCTTTCTGGCCGAAGCGTGATGACCCTTGGCTGGGCCGAAGGCATCGCCCTCAAGGATAACGAGGCGATTGACGCCGCAGGCCATGACCGCCGCATCCTAGGCGCGCGGGTTTTGCAACTTTTCTTGAACCATGCGCTGCGCGACGGCTATTTCCACGCCGATATGCATCAGGGAAACCTCAAGGTCGCCGCGAATGGCGATATCATTGCCTATGATTTTGGCATCATGGGCCGGATCGACGAATATACCCGCCGCGTTTACGCCGAGATTCTTTTCGGCTTCATCCGCAAAGATTACCGCCGCGTGGCCGAAGTGCATTTCGAAGCGGGCTATGTGCCTGCTGACCGCGACATTGACGAATTCGCCCGCGCCCTTCGTTCCGTGGGCGAGCCGATTTTCGGCATGGATGCCACCCGCATCAGCATGGCGCGGCTTCTGGCCTATCTCTTTGAAGTGACAGAACGTTTCGGGATGGAAACGCGGACGGAACTGATCCTTTTGCAACGCACGATGGTGGTTGTCGAAGGCGTGGCGCGCGGCTTGGACCCCCGGATCAACATCTGGGAAGTCGCGAAGCCGATCGTCGAAAGCTATATCACCCAGAATGTGGGGCCAAAGGCGCTGTTGCGCGATCTGGCCAAGACGGCGCGGGTCATGGCCCGTTTTGGGCCAAGACTGCCTGCGATGGTGGAACGCGCGCTGATCCGCCAGACCGAAGAAAAGCCCGAACCACCCCCCCCCAACCGCTGGCGCCATGCGGCCCTTGGCCTTGCCGCGCTGCTGATTTTTGGCGCGGGTCTGTGGATCGGCACGGTTATGTGACCGATCAGAGGGCGAAGCCCGCGGCAGCGGCTTCTACTGCGGCGGCCTGTTCAAAGGCGTGATCCCCCCGCGCCGCGCGGGCACGGCAATGGAGGAGCATGCGCAGATGCAAGACCGGGCGAAAGGCTGCAAGTCGCGCCTTGGTGGCCGCATCGGGATAGGCAGCAAGGAAGGCGGCTTCCTCTGCTTTCGACAGGGGCCTGCCGCGGTAAATCTGTTGCATCGCAGGCGAAAGGAACAGCGCCAGGTCAAGAACCGGGTCCCCCCAAGCCGGGCATTGCCAATCGATCAGCACCGGCCCGCCCAATGCCATCACGATATTGCCGGGAACCGGGTCGCCATGCAGAAGGCACGCACGGGGTGGTGGATGATCCGGGATCGCGGGCAAGGGAACAGACAGCCCCTGCGCAGCCATCATTTCGCTGGTTTCAGCGATAAGGTCCTTGGCCCCCATCGCCACTCGCCTGAGGGAAAGCGCCGGATTTTCAATCTGATGCAAGCGGCAAAGGAGCTGCGCCACCTGCTCTGGTCCATCAGACCAACACGGGCCGGGCAGGAAGGCATAGGCCAGCCAAAGCCCCCCTTTGGCGAGAAGTTGCGGCGCGAATCCCTGTGGCGCGAGGGCGGCAAGGGCCGCCGCCTCTTGCTGGGGATCATTCGGGAAAAGGGGGGTTGCCCGTGCCGGACGATAGCTTTTGATCACCACATCATCGCAGCGCCAGACAAGATTTGTTGTGCCGCCCTGCAACGGCTCCCACCTCCCGCGCAACTGCGGCAGGGCGCGATGAACCACGCGGACAAGATCAGGAAGCGGGAGCATGGGCGTACCCTAGGCCCACCCCTGGGGCAGGGCAAGATCACCCTTACCCACCGGGGCGCAGCGCCGTGACTTGTAAGGCAGGCACCTCGATTCCACCGCGCAGGACAAGGGTTGTACCAGAGGCACCGCCCCGCACCTCCTCTATCCGGGCGTAATGCTCGACAGGGTCGGAACGGAGCATTTCCTCGCCCGAATAGCTTTCAACCTCGAGCACATATCGACCAGATGGCAGATCCGATCCGGTAGCATCACGACCAATCCAAACATAAGGCTCCGCACTGACGGGAAGCTCTTCACGCGCCAGAACCTGCCCCTGCGGATTGCGCACTACAAGCACAGCACGATCCGCCAGGGCAGCAGGGTTGGGAGAAAGGGTCACAGGCCGCCCCTCCCAGTGCACGGGGGTTGCGCTGCGCGCTTCTTGCCCTACCCAACCTGCCATCTGCGACATCGCAAGCAGGCCAAATTGCCCCTGCATCCCTTCGAGGAGCTGGTTGGTTCGGACCGATTGCTCGACATTGGAAAAGGTAGCCAGTTGCGCCGCGAAATCCGATGCTTGCATTGGGTTCAGCGGGTCCTGATTACGGATTTGCGTGGTGAGCATCGTCAGAAACGTCTCATAATCCGCCGAAATGCCGGGCTTGACTGTGCTTGTCGATGAGGCACTGGGGACGGTTTGAATGGGCGCGATCATCTTTGGTTCCCTTAAAGGCGAAGGTGGAGGGCCCGCCCCAGACTTGGATGGGCGGGGGAAGGAGAAGCTGTGACGTCCACTTCGGCGATGGCTGGTGCCTGATCCGCAAGGTTCGGCCGTTCCGCATGCTGCGAAGGCAGATTTTCGCGCCATGTGCCGAATTCCAACGATGCGCCTTCAAGCCCGGAGGTCCGCAAGTCCTGCAACAGCTGCTCTGCCTGTCTGCGAAGGAAATCCTGCGTTTCGGATGATTCCGCCGAAAGACGCAGCAAGGTGACGCCTCCTTCCGTGACAATCTCTAATCGGAGGCGGCCTAAAGTTTCTGGAGCAAGCGCAATCTCGGTCACCTGCGGCCCGACGCCCGGTTCAAGAGCCTGTAGGATGACTTGTATCTGAGCCATGAGGGGTTGCGGGGCAGGCATAGCCCCGGTGGGCATAGTTGCACCCTGCCCGGTCGGGACAAAGGTGATGTGCGCAGGCGACGTAACCAAGGCCTCTGCCCGGCCGACCAGAAGGACAAGAGGGTCCAGAGCAGATGCACTTTCCCCTGCGATCACCTTTGGCGCAATCGGGTGGGTGGAAACCAAAGGCGGGGCGGCTTGTGCCGAAAGCAGTCGGGCAAAAGGAATGAGCGCTTTTTGCGACAATTCGAGCGGCTGGCCGGTATCCGACGCGCCGACAGGC
>JALOTC010000051.1 GCA_025458085.1 Cypionkella sp.
GAACCAGAACGATATTCTGCACCGCGCGCTGACAAGCGGGGAATATCGGACCGATGGGGTGAAGCCTTCGATCAGCCCGTCGATGGATATTCAGGTATCGTCCAACTTTGAACGCGCGCTGTTTGATGCCTATGGCCGCGATGGCGGGGCGGTGGCGCAGCTTATGGCAGAGCTGAAAGCCGGGGGCTTTGGTATCAGCCAAGGCGCGCTGGAAAACTTGCGGGCGACCTTTGCCTCTGGCCGCTGTTCCGAGGAGGAGACGGCGACCACGATCCGCCGCGCTTTTGCCCAGACGGGCGAGGTGCTGTGTCCTCATTCCGCCGTGGGGGTGAAAGTGGCGGAGGAGCATCTGGGGGCGACCCCGATGATCACGCTGGCCACGCGGCACGCGCCCCGCGCTGCCGCCCCGCATGGCCGATCTGTTCGACCGGGCCGAGCGGATGACGCGGGTGCCCAATGACCTGACCGCGCTTGAAGCGCTTGTGCGCGAAAGGATCGCCCGCTGATGCAGGCCCAGACCCCGGCGATGAAAATGCCCTCTGCCCATGTGCAGATTTCCACCCTGCCCAATGGCCTTCGCATCGTGACAGAGGCGATGCCGGGGCTGTTGTCGGCCTCTGTTGGCCTGTGGGTCATGGCCGGCGGGCGGCATGAGAGGGCGGATCAGAACGGCATCGCGCATTTCCTTGAACATATGGCGTTCAAGGGAACCACGCGGCGCAGCGCCCTGCAAATCGCCGAAGAGATTGAGGATGTGGGCGGCTATATCAACGCCTATACATCCAAGGAGATGACCGCCTATTACGCGCGCTGTCTTTCGGCGGATGTGCCGCTCGCGCTCGACATCATCTCTGACATCGTGCTGAACCCGGTGTTCGACCCGAGAGAGATTGAAACCGAACGCCATGTAATCTTGCAGGAAATCGGGCAGGCGCTGGATACGCCCGATGACATCATTTTCGATTGGTTGCAGGAGGTGAGCTACCCCGACCAGCCCTTTGGCCGCACGATCCTTGGCCCGGCAGAGCGGGTGGGGGCCTTCCGGCGCGAGGATTTCGTGGAATTCGTGACCGCCCATTATGGGCCGGATCAGATGATCCTCTCTGCCTCGGGCGGGGTGGATCATGACGCGATCGTGCATCAGGCCCGCGCGATCTTTGGCGGACTAAAGCCCGTGGGGGCCAAGGGCATGGATCATGCCCGCTTCATCGGGGGCGAACGCCGCGAGGTGAAAAAGCTGGAGCAGGTGCATTTCGCCATGTCCTTTGAAGGACCGGGATACCGCGACCCGCAGGTCCATGCGGCGCAGGTTTATGCAACGGCGATGGGGGGCGGCATGTCCTCGCGCCTGTTCCAGAAAATTCGCGAAGAGCGGGGGCTGTGCTATTCGATCTTTGCGCAAGCCGGGGCCTATGAGGATACCGGGTCGATCACGGTTTATGCGGGCACGTCGAAGGCCGAGATTGCGGATCTTGCCGGGTTGGTCGCGGATGAGATGAAGCGCGCGGCTGAGGATATGACCGAAGCGGAGGTGGCCCGCGCGCGGGCGCAATTGAAGGCCGGAATGTTGATGGGGCTGGAAAGCCCATCGAACCGGGCCGAGCGGAATGCGCGGATGCTGTCCGTCTGGGGCCGGGTGCCGGACCCTGCGGATGTGGTTGCCAAGATTGATGCCGTGACGATGGAAGATGTGCGCCGCTTTGCCGGCGAATTGGCGGGTGCGCGGTCGGCCTTGGCGCTTTATGGCCCCGTGGCCAAGGCGCCGGGGTTGGAGGCGATCCGCGACAGGCTCGCCGCCTGATGCTGCCCTTTCGCCGCCGCCCCAAGCTGGAGACAGAGCGCATGACCCTGCGCCTGCCGCAGCACGGGGATTGGCGGGGGTGGGCGGATCTTCGGCAGGAAAGCGCGGAGTTTTTGACGCCGTGGGAACCGGTTTGGTCCGCGGATCATCTGACGCGCCGGGCCTTTACCAACCGCGTCTATTGGGCACAAAGGGCCGAGGCGCAGGGAACGGCGCTGCCGCTTCTTTTGATCCGGCGCGAGGATCAGCAGATTTTGGGCGCGATCACCTTGGACAATATCCGCCGTGGGCCTGCGCAGGCGGGAACCTTAGGCTATTGGGTGGGGGAGCGGTTCAGTCGTCGGGGCTATATGCGCGAGGCGATTCTGGCTGTGGTGCATCATGCCTTCACGAGCATGGACCTGAGCCGGATCGAGGCGGCCTGTTTGCCTGAAAATGTGGCAAGTCGTGGGGTGCTGGAAAAATCCGGCTTCAAATACGAAGGGGTGGCGCAAAGCTACCTTCAGATCAACGGGCGTTGGCGCAATCATGTGCTTTATGCCGCCCTGCGGATGGATCGGCGCGGCAAGACGGCTGTGGGCTGACGCATCCGTGATCGGGGCGGGGCGCTGACGCGGCGGCAAGCCGTGCTAGTGTTTTTCGCATGAACCGGAGGCCCCGCATGCGACTGACACTCCTGCCTGTGCTTTTCCTTGCCCTTCCCCAGCCTGCCTTGGCGCAGGAGCGTATCCCCAGCCATTGCCATGCCGTGGCCCAAGGCCCCGAACGCGTGATGCAAGCGGCCTTTGGCGACCCGGTGGAGGCGGATCATGTGCGCATCCGCTATATCGATCATGCCAGTTTTCTGCTGGAAACGCCCGGTGGGCTGACGGCGGTGACCGATTACTTCGGCTATACCGGCGCGCGGGAGTGGGTGCCCGATGTGGTGACGATGAACAATGCCCATCGCACGCATTGGACGGCGAACCCTGATCCCCGCATCACCCATGTATTGGAAGGCTGGGGCGGAGAGATGGCGGAAAACCTGCATGAGTTGGACCTTGGCGAGATGCTGGTCAGGAACGTGCATACCGATACCCGCTCCCGCTGGGGCGAGGGCGGGCGGCGGAACGGGAATTCGATTTTCGTGTTCGAGGTCGCGGGCCTGTGCATCGGCCATCTGGGCCACCTGCATCACGCGCCGGATGATGCGCAATATGCCAGCGTGGGGCGCTTGGATGTGGTGATGGTGCCGGTGGATGGTGGCTATACGATGAACACCGCCGAAATGGCAGAGGTGGTGAAGCGGTTCCGCTCCTCGGTCGTGATCCCGATGCATTGGTTTTCGGGGTCGTCCTTGCAGACCTTCCTGAGCGATATGGAAGGGTCTGAATTCGATGTGGTCGATGCAGGGCTTTCGGAGCTGACGCTGTCCTTGGGCGATTTGCCGGGGCGACCCACGATCATGGTCTTGCAGCCTGAACCGATCAATTGAGGGCCGATGGGCCATTTCCCCGCGCGGCGCTTTGGCCTATGCAGGCGGGCGGAGGTGACCCATGGCTGAACCCTTGACGTCCGAATGCTTGGCCCGGCTGGAGGCGGATATGCCGGGGCTGTTGCGCATGGCCGAGGCGCGCGATCTGGAAGAACCGCGCGGGCGCTGGACGGGGCAGGGTGGGGCAGTGGCCTGCCCGCGCAGCACCGAAGAAGTGGCCTGCGTGGTGCGGGCCTGTGCGGCGGCGGGCGTGGGGATTGTGCCCTTGGGCGGGGGCAGCGGGCTGGTGGGCGGGCAGACGAAGCCCGATGGCACGGCGCCTTTGATCCTCTCGCTTGAACGGATGACGGCGCTGCGCGGGCTGTGGCCCGAGGAAAACGTTATGATCGTCGAGGCGGGGATGATCCTAGCCGATGTGCAGGCCGCCGCAGCCGAGGCGGGACGGCTTTTCCCGCTCTCTCTCGCATCCGAAGGGTCAGCGCGGATCGGCGGCGTGCTGGCCACCAATGCGGGCGGGGTCAATGTGCTGCGCTATGGCAATGCGCGCGACCTGTGCCTTGGGGTGGAGGCGGTTTTGCCCGATGGGTCCATCCATCACGGGCTGAGACGGCTGCGGAAGGACAATACGGGCTATGACTTGCGACATCTGCTGATCGGGTCCGAAGGGACGCTGGGCATCATCACGGCGGCAAGTCTGCGTCTCTATCCCCAACCTGCGACGGAAATCGCGGCCTTGCTCGCCGTGCCCTCGCCCGAGGCGGCGCTGGCGCTGTTGAACCTCGCGCAGGCGCGGCTGTCGGGGATGGTCTCGGCCTTCGAGCTGATCCATCGGCAGGGGCTTGATTTTCTGGCAGAAACCATGCCGCAGGTGGCCGTGCCCTTGCTGCCCCTGCCGGAATGGGCGGTGCTGATCGACCTTGGCCTGCCGCGCGAGGTGGAGGCAGAGGAAGCGATGGCCATGCTTTACGCCGAGGCCGCTGAGGAAGGCTTGGTCAGCGATGGGATCATCGCGGTGGGCGCCGCGCAGCGCGATGCTCTGTGGCGAATTCGCGAGTCGCTGCCGCTTGCCAACCGCAAGATTGGCGCGGTGTCGAACCATGATATCAGCCTGCCGCTATCCGCCATTGGCGCTTTCATCCCGCGTGCGGTGAAGGCGCTTTCCGCGATTGGGGATTTCCGGATCAACTGCTTTGGCCATCTGGGCGACGGGAACCTGCATTTCAACGTCTTTCCCCAGCCGGGGAAAACCCGCGCTGACCATGAGGATCAGCGCGAGGCGATCAAGACCTGTGTCCATGACATCGTGCATGACATGGGCGGGTCTGTCAGTGCCGAGCATGGCGTGGGGCGGCTGAAGGTGGCCGATCTGGAACGCTATGGCGACCCCGCCAAGTTGGCGGCCATGCGGGCGATCAAGGCGGCGCTGGACCCGAAGGGCATCATGAACCCCGGTGCTGTCTTGCGAGGATGAAGGGGGAAAGTGCCGGATAAGGTGCCGGATTCTGTTGCCAGGCTCCGGCGGGCCCCGCCTTAGGCGGCTAAGCGTAAGGACTTAGGTTTCGATCTTGCGAACTGCTTACGCAGCCAGCGCGACCGGAGCACGGTTGTCGTTGGCAACTGTACTTTTGCACCGATAACGGTGGTAGCTCACCGAGCGAAAGCTGGCCTCTTTGGTCGTTCGTCGATCCTATTTCGGCCCCGAACCCCCGCAACGAACGGGTGGATTGGTGGAGCCGCCGGGTACCGCCCCCGGGTCCGAGCCGATTATTACAGGTGCGTTTATCGCCATAGTCCGGGCGAACCCGAACAGGAGGAATATAGGCGCGGCAGGCCCGGTTCACAAGCGGCCAAAAGAAAACGCCCGAGCGAAAGGCCCGGGCGTTCCCAAACAGGTCAGGACTTGGATCAGAAGCCCGATTTGATCAGCTCGAATTCGTTGATCATCTTTTCGCGGAATTCGGGCGAAACCGGCGTTTGCGCGAGAAGCGTGGTGGTCACCGGATCCACGAAGGCGGCCTTCAGCTCTTCGGTCGAGACGGTGGCCATGGCGGCATTGTTCGAATGGGCATAGCCCAGTTCATCCAGAAGCGCCTTGGCCGACCCATGCGCCAAGAGCGAATTGGCGAAATCATAGGCCTTGTCTTCCGAACCGGGGCCATTCTTGAAATTCACCAGACCGCAGTACCATGTGGCCGAGCCTTCGGCTGGGCTGCGTTCAAAGCCGATCGGGAAGCCTTCGGCCTGAAGCAGCGCCACGCCATCGTTCCACGACCACGCCACCAGAACCTCACCCGTGGCCATGAGTTGCGACATCTCTGCCGGGTCGGACCAATAGGCACGCACGTTCTTATGCGCTTCGCGCAGCCACGCGGCGGCGGCGGCGAATTGTTCATCGGTCACGTCATTCCAGTTGGACACGCCCGTGGCCAGCAGGGCGAGCGACCAGACGTCATCCGCCGAATCGGGCAGGGCGATGCGGCCTGCATATTTCGGGTTGGTAAAGACGTTCAGCGTGGCCACATCCTCGGCGGGCACTTCGGTCGTGTTATAGGCCGTGGCGGTATAGGCGTAGTCGGTTGGCAGGAACCAAACGCCTTGATCGTCCTTCACATATTTCGAATCGAGCATATGGGGAGCGATATTGGCAAATTCCGGGATCTTGCTGACATCCCAGGGTTCGATCAGATCGGCGGCGCGATAGCGCGGCAGCGAGGCGACGCAGGGGTGGCCAACGTCAGCGCGGAAGCCGGAGGAAACCTTCTGGAAGGCTTCGTCATCGTCGCCAAAGAAGGAATAGGTCGGATGCTGGCCATGCTTTGCGACATATTCCGTCAGCACGCCGGGAATTTCCCACCCTGCCCAGTCGAACACCAGAAGTTCCGGGTCTGCGGCATGGGCGGCAGAGGTCAGAGCGAGAGCCGAGAGGGCACCTGCGAAGAAAGTGGACTGACGTGACAACATTATGCTCCTGTCTGTTGGACTTGGGGGCGAGGTTCTTTGACCTCGGCAATCACCGATGGGCAGGCTAGTCAACCATTCGGGTCTACACAACCCTGTACGGCAAATGTGAGGGGCTTGCGGAAAAATCAAGTCCAGCAGGCTTTGGCGCAGGATCTTGCGGGATCGCGGCGGGGCGGTCTTGACCTTCTGCGCGGCACCATGCCTGTTCTATGGGCAAATCAGGGTCGGGCGCCCCCGGCGATGACGGACAAAGAGTGGATGAAGGAGGATGCCATGCGTGCGATCGTGATGGAGCGGGGAGAGGATGGGCAGGCCAAGGCACGGCTCGCCCAACTGGACGAGGCTGCGTTGCCCGCAGGTGACGTGACGGTGCGGGTCGAATTTTCGACGATCAACTACAAGGATGGTCTGTGCCTTTCCGCCTCGGGCGGGGGGTTGGTGCGGACCTATCCGCATGTGCCGGGGATCGATTTCGCGGGTGTGGTCGAAGCCTCGGACGATCCGCGCTGGCAGGCGGGGGATCGGGTGATCCTGACCGGCTGGCGCGTGGGCGAGGCGCATTGGGGCGGCTATGCGGAAAAGGCGCGGGTCAAGGGCGATTGGTTGGTGCCTTTGCCCGAGGGGCTGACGGCGCGGCAGGCCATGGCGATTGGTACGGCGGGCTTTACCGCGATGCAGGCGCTTATGGCGCTGGAGGCGCATGGCCTTGCCCCCGGTCAGGGTGAAGTGCTGGTGACCGGGGCCGCGGGGGGCGTGGGGTCCGTGGCGGTCGCGCTCTTGGCCAAGGCGGGGCATCAGGTGGCGGCGGTCACCGGGCGGCCGGAGACGGCGGAATATCTGACGCGCCTTGGTGCCACGCGGATCGTCGCGCGGGAGGAGCTGGCGGAAACGGTAAAGAAGCCGCTGGAGGCAGAGACTTGGGCAGGCTGCATCGATGCCGTCGGCGGCGCGATGCTCGCGCGCGTGCTTGGGCAGATGAAATCCGGGGCCTCGGTCGCGGCGGTGGGCAATGCGGGCGGGCTGGTGGTGCCGGCCAATATCATCCCCTTCCTGTTGCGCGGGGTGAACCTGTTGGGGATCAATTCGGTCACCGTGCCTTTCGCCCAAAGGGTTGCGATATGGGAGCGTATCGCGCGCGATCTGGACATGGGGCTTCTGGAGGGGATGATCCGGCCCGCGACCTTGGCCGAGGTGCCTGAACTCGGGGCTGCGATCTTGAAGGGGCAGGTACAGGGGCGTGTTGTCGTGGATGTGACCGCCTGAGGCGGGGGGCGGCTTGTTCGCCCCCAGTCCTGCGGACAAGTGCCAGCACGCAGGGGCGGCGGGCTATGTGGTCCGGGCTTGTGTTTCTGGTCTTGGGGCGGCAAGCATCGCGGGGAGAGAGGGATCCCCATGACTTTGAACCTTGATTTCGTGCGCAGCCAGTTTCCTGCCTTTGCCTCGCCCGTCCTGTCGCGCCATGCGTTTTTTGAAAATGCGGGCGGAAGCTATCCTTGCCAACAGGTGGTGGACAGGCTGCATCGGTTTTACCTTGACCGCAAGGTGCAGCCCTATGGCCCCTATCCCGGCGCGCAGGCAGGCGGGGCCGAGATGGACGAGGCGCGGGAGCGCTTGGCCGCGATGATGGGTGTGGCGCGGGAGGAGGTGAGCTTTGGCCCTTCGACCAGTGCGAATACCTATGTTCTGGCGCAAGCCGTGCGCGTCTGGCTGCGCGGGCAGGGCGCGGCGATCATCGTGACCGATCAGGATCACGAGGCCAATTCCGGCGTCTGGCGGCGACTGGCAGAGGAAGGGATCGAGGTTCGGGAGTGGAAGATCGACCCAGCCACGGGCAGCCTTGACCCCGCAGCCCTGCCGGGGCTGATGGCGGATGGCCGTGTGCGGATGATGGCTTTTCCGCATTGTTCCAATGTCATCGCCGAGATCAATGATGTGGCGGCGATCTGTGCGATCGCCCGCGCCCATGCGGTGCGGACGGTGGTGGATGGGGTAAGCTATGCGCCCCATGGCTTTCCCGACATTCCGAGCCTGGGCTGCGACGTCTATCTTTTTTCTGCCTACAAGACCTATGGTCCGCATCAGGGGATCATGGTGCTTCGGGCAGATTGGGGGATGGAGCTTCCGGGGCAGGCGCATGTCTTCAACCACGCCACGCTCTACAAGCGCCACACGCCGGCGGGGCCGGATCATGCGCAGGTGGCGGCTTGTGCGGGGATGGCGGATTACGTCGATGCGCTGGCGGCAGCCCATGGCATCGCAGGCGATGCGGTGGCGCGCAATCGCGGGGTGCATGATCTGATGCGGGCGGCGGAAGTGGCGGTAATCGCGCCGCTGTTGGACTATCTGGCCGGGCGCAATGATCTGCGGCTGCTGGGGCCACGCGATGCCACGCGGCGCGCACCGACGGTGGCGGTGGAACTGGACCGGGCGGCGGAGCCTGTCTCGGAGGCCTTGGGGCGAGAAGGCATCGCCTGTTGGGCAGGGGATTTTTATGCCGTGCGGCCTCTTGCCGCCTTGGGGATCGATCGCGACAAGGGCGTGTTGCGGTTGAGTGCCACCCATTACACCAGTGCCGAAGATGTCAGGCGCCTGATTGCCGCGCTTGATCGTGTGCTATAGGCGAGAGGATGCGCCCCTTGCCATACGGATGGGGCGCGACAGATTGCAGCCGGGAACAAGGGGCGCTGCCCCTCGGCGCGTACCGCGCCTCACCCCGGAGTATTTGGGCCAAGATGAAGTCGCCGCCTGCTGGAAGGAAAGACGTTTGACCGCATGACGGATGCGCCCCTGATCCTGTGGTTCCGCCGCGACCTGCGGTTGGAGGATAACCCCCTGTTGGCCGAAGTCGCGCGGAGCGCGCGGCCGGTTGTGCCTGTGTTCGTGCTGGACCCCGAGACGGAAGCCTTGGGCGCCGCGCCGAAATGGCGGCTGGGGCTGGGACTGGAGGCTTTCGCCGCGCGGCTGGAGGAGATGGGCCAGAAGCTGATCCTGCGGCGGGGGGCCGCGCTGGAGGTCTTGCAGGCCTTGATTGCCGAGACTGGGGCGCGGGGCGTCTGGTGGGGGCGGCAGTATGACCCTGCCGCGGTGGCGCGTGACACCGGCGTGAAAGCGGCCTTGAAGGCGGCGGGGCTGGAGGCACGGTCTTTCGCGGGCCATCTGATGCACGAGCCTTGGTCGGTTGAGACGGGAACTGGCGGGTTCTACAAGGTCTATACCCCTTATTGGCGGGCGGTGCGGGGGCGGGAAGTCGCGGCGGCGGAGCCTGCGCCGCGGCACTTGCGCCGGCCGGATGTCTGGCCTGCCTCGGAGGATTTGCACGACTGGCGGCTGGGTGCGGGCATGGCGCGTGGCGCGGCAATCGTGCGACCGCATTGCCATGTGGGGGAAGCGGCTGCCGAAGCACGGCTTGTGCGTTTTCTGGACGGCGGCATCGCGGCCTATGATACCGCGCGCGATCTCTGCGCGATGGAGGGCACATCGGGCCTTTCGGAAAACCTTGCTTGGGGGGAGATCGGGATCCGGCGGGTCTGGCACGCGGCGATGGCCGCGCATCTGCAAGGCGCCAAGGGGGCGGAGACCTTTCTGAAGGAACTGGTCTGGCGCGAGTTTGCCTATCACCTGATGCATCACACCCCGCACATCACAAGCCAGAACTGGAAGCCGGAATGGGATTCTTTCCCCTGGCGGGGGGAGAGCAAGGACGCGGACTATTGGCGGCGCGGATTGACGGGCGAGCCTTTCGTCGATGCCGGGATGCGCGAACTTTATGTGACGGGGCGGATGCATAACCGCGCGCGGATGATTGTTGCGAGCTATCTGACCAAGCATCTGCTGACACATTGGAAGATCGGCCTCGACTGGTTTGCCGATTGCCTGATCGACTGGGACCCGGCCGCCAATGCGATGGGTTGGCAATGGGCGGCGGGGTCGGGGCCGGATGCGGCGCCGTTCTTCCGCATCTTCAACCCGGCGACACAGGCCGAAAAATTTGACCCCGACCGCCGCTATCGCCGCCGCTTTATCGCAGAGCTTTCGCGCGATCCGGGGCCGGAGGCGCTTGCCTTCTTTGAGGCTGTGCCGAAATCCTGGGCGCTGGACCGGGCAAGGCCCTATCCTGCGCCGATGATCGACCTTGCCGCGGGCCGCGCCCGCGCGCTTCAAGCCTATGGGGAACGAAACTCTTGAGAGACCTTAACGTATCTGAAAAAGTTACGGCCAATGACGCGATGCCCCAGGGAGGGTCGATGCAGGTTCTGACGACGACGAAAGGCCAGAGCGGCCTGCCGCGCTATTTCGGCGCTGCCTTTGAAGTGGCGCGCAAGCTGGGCGAGGGGCGGCTGGATTTCGTCCTGCCCGATGGCCGGCGGTTCCGTCTGGAAGGCGCGAAGCCAGGTCTGGTGGCCGAGATCGACATTCACAACCCCGATCTTTTCGCAAGGTTGGTGCGCGAAGGGGATCTGGGCTTTTGCGATGCTTATCTTGAAGGCTGGTGGTCGACGCCGGACCTTCAGGCTTTTCTGGACCTGATCCAGACGCCCGCGAACAACCCGGTGCAGGATGGTTTTCCCGGCCTGACCTTTGTGCGCGCCTATGAAAAGCTGCGCTTTTGGTTGCAGGGCAACTCCAAGCGACAGGCCAAGAAGAACATCCAGTACCACTATGATCTGGGCAATGACTTCTATCGTCTGTGGCTGGACGACAGCATGACCTATTCCAGCGCGCTGTTTCGCAGCGGGCAGGAAAGCCTGGAAAAGGCGCAGGAGCAGAAATACGAAAGCATGGTCGATCAGATGGGCGCGCAGCCCGGCGATCATGTGTTGGAAATCGGCTGCGGCTGGGGTGGATTTGCCGAATATGCGGCGGGAAAGCGTGGGCTCAAGGTTACGGGGCTGACCATCAGTCAGGCGCAATATGACTATGCGGTCGCGCGGATGGCGCGGGCGGGTTTGTCTGACCGGGTTGAAATCAAGCTGCAGGATTATCGCGACGAACGCGGCAGCTATGATGGGATCGCCTCTATCGAGATGTTCGAGGCGGTGGGAGAAAAATACTGGCCCGTCTATTTCAACACCCTGCGTGAACGGCTGAAGCCCGGGCGTCATGCCACGCTTCAGATCATCACCGTGCCGGATGACCGCTGGCCGATTTATAAGCGGGGTGTCGATTTCATTCAGAAATACATCTTCCCCGGCGGCATGCTGCCTGCCCCCTTTCGTTTGCGCGAGGAGGCGGCGAAGGCCGGGCTTTCTGTGCGCGGGTCGATCGAATTCGGCGAAAGCTACAGCCAGACCTTGCGCCGGTGGCATGAGGTTTTCAACGCGCGCTGGCCGGAAGTGGCGGCCATGGGCTTTGACGACAGGTTCAGGCGGATGTGGAACTTTTATCTTGCCTCTTGTGCGGGCAGTTTCCGCGGCGGAAACTGCGACGTGACACAGATCACACTGACGCGTCCAGCCTGACGCGGCGGGGAAGGGAGGCACGATGCCGACAGCGGCGAAACTCGTAGCCGGGCTTGTCTATGCCGTCATTGCTTGGCTCGCGGCGGATCAATACGCTGCCGCGATGCCGCCGGATCAACCTTCGGGCTGGCTGAGAGAAATCAGCGCTGCCATCGGGCTTGTCGTGGGGTGGCGGGTCATGGGCGGATTTTTGGTCCGCAAGCGAAGCCGGGTTGAAGCCATGGGGACCGGCCTGCGTACGTCTTTGACCGTGGCCTTTTTCGCCCTTGTCGCCTTTTCGGTTGCCGAAATGCTGGCGCGTGCGATTGACGGGCGCTATCCCGATCCGATGGCCGCTGTAACCGATGTATTCGCGCAAGCGCTTCGGCTGGGTGAGGGGCTCTTGAATGTGAACGTCCTGGGCGTTCTGCTATTGGGTGGCTTGATGGGCGGTGCGCTTGCCCATATGGCGAGTTCGAAATGGAAGTGATCGCCACAAACGAGACCGGCTGGCCATGACCGAGGATTTCTTCTTTTATGGCACGCTGTGCCATCTGCCGCTTTTGCGCCGGGTGCTTGGGCGGGATGTCGAGGGATCGCCTGCGCGAATGACGGGCTGGCGTGCGGTCTGGGCGGCGGGGCGACCGCATCCGATGCTGGTCGAGGACGCAGACGGTGTGGTGGAAGGAGTGCATGTGCCCGGGCTGTCGGCCGCAGATGTGGACCGGCTGGATTTCTATGAAGGCGGCTTTGATTTTCTGACGCGCCGTGTGACGGTGGAAACCGCACAAGGCCCGCGCGCGGCCTTGGTTTATTTTACGGCACCAGATTCTTGGACGCCGGGGGAACCTTGGCGGCTGGAGGAGTGGCAGGCGCGGTTCGGCGATGAAGTGACAGCCACGGCGATGGATGTGATGGCGCTGTTTGGTCGGGTGCCTGCCGAAAAGGTGCTGGATCGCTATGGCCAGATGCTTGTGCGGGGCGCAAGCCGGGCACGGGCGATGCGCGACCTTGCCCCTGCGGCGCTGCGCCGTGCGGCAGAGGCGGAGGATGTGGATATCCGCCGCCATCATCTGCCCTATGCGAAATTCTTTGCGGTCGAGGAATATGACCTGCGGTTTCGCCACTTTGACGGCACGATGGGGGCGACCGTCAACCGGGCAGCCTTTGTGTCGGGCGATGCGGTGACGGTGTTGCCCTATGATCCGATCCGCGACCGTGTCTTGCTGGTGGAACAGTTCCGCACCGGCCCCTTTGCGCGGGGCGACCGCAATCCTTGGTCGCTGGAGGCGATCGCGGGACGGATTGATCCCGGCGAGACGCCTGAGGATTGTGCGCGGCGCGAGGCGATGGAGGAGGCAGGGCTGACCATCGGCGGAAAGCCGAGGATATCCGGGGCCATCTGGTCGGGTTTGAGGATCTGATGGCACTCGTCGCCTCGGGCGAGATCAGCAATGCGCCGCTGTTGCTGAGTGCTCTTTGGTTGCAGCGGGAGAGGCCGCGGCTGAGGAAGGGTTAAAGCGCCAAGGCTGTCCATGCGCCGTTGCGGGCCGAAGAGCGCACGCAGGCCGCGATGAAGGCCATGCCTTCCAGCCCGTCGGCCAGACCGGGGAAGGTGACCTCTGGGTCGGGTGCGCGGCCTTCGCGCCGGGCGAGGATGGCTTGAGCCACCTCACTGTAGATGTTGGCGAAGCCCTCGACATAGCCTTCGGGATGGCCAGCCGGAACCCGCACCAACCGCGCGCTTGCGGTGCCTGCTGTCGGCCCGCCCCGCGTGATGCGCCGCTGTTCCCCGCCCAATTGGCTGTAAAGGAGGCTGTTTGGCTCCTCCTGCCGCCAGTCGAGACTGGCCTTGGTGCCAAAGACGCGCAGGCGCAGGCCATTTTCGCTTCCCGTGGCGATCTGGCTGCACCAGAGCATTCCTTTCGCCCCGCCGGCAAAGCGCATCAGGACATGGCTGTTGTCATCCAAGCGCCTGCCGGGGACAAAGCTGTGCAGATCCGCCGAGAGGGCCTCGAGCCGCAGGCCGGTGACGAAGCGGGCGAGGTTAAAGGCATGGGTGCCAATATCGCCCAAGGCCCCGCCTGCGCCGCTTTGCGCAGGGTCTGTCCGCCAGAGCGCCTGTTTCTGGCCTGTCTGTTCGATGGGTTCCGCCAGCCAATCCTGCGCATATTCCACCTGCACGAGACGGATGTCGCCCAACTCTCCTGCTTGCACCATGGCGCGAGCCTGCCGGACCATGGGATAGCCCGTATAGTTGTGGGTCAGCGCGAAGATCACGCCCGAGCTCTCCACCGCACGGGCGAGGCGCTTGGCCTCTGCCAGAGTATGGGCCAAGGGTTTGTCACAGATCACATGGATGCCCCGGCGTAGGAATTGCAGGGCCACCGGCACATGCATGTGGTTGGGGGTGACGATGGCGACTGCCTCTATCCCGTCCTTCCGCCGCGCCTCGCGCTGGGCCATGTCGGCAGAGGCAAGACTGCGGTCCGGATCGGCGGAAAAGCAGCCCGCCACGAGGTCATAGTGATCGTCCAGACGGGCCGCCATGCGATGCACGGCGCCGATGAAGGCTCCCCGCCCGCCGCCGACCATGCCAAGGCGGATGCGCGGCGTACGTGCCTGATGCAATCCGGTGATCGCCATGGTTTTTCCCCTTCCTATTCCGCTGCTCTTTTGCGGTGGCTCTCATGCGCGACAGCCTCTGTGGGCTGGTGCATTTCTTGAAGGAAAGGCGCGTCCTGATCTTCAATTCGCCGGACAAGCGCGTGGGCCAATGCCCTGCCTGCCCGCGCAACATCTTCGGTCACGACATGAACCGCGGGGCGAAACATATGCAGCATAGGAATGGCTTCCTTGCCCACAATATCGAAATCCCGCCCTATGATCTTTCCTGCCGCCTCTGCCCCAGCGATGGAGGCCATCGTGGCGGTCGTTGATCCGCAGATGAAACCATCATGGTCCCTGACTGCCAATTGCGCGCGGACTGCGTCCTGCAATGCCGGGCCCGGCGTGTCTGACGTGGCTCCGGCCAGAACCTCGGCGCGTGCGCCAAGATGTGCGGCCTCGGTCGCAAAGCCTGATTGCATATGCTTGGAATAGGCGTGTTCCGGCGTGGGGGCGACCAGAAGGAGATCGCGCCGGCCTGCCTTGACCAGCGCCCGAACACCGACCCGCGCAAAGGCTTCATTATCGAAATCGCACCAGTCATGCATCAGTGCCATCGCCGTCCGCCCGTGGGTGGCGAAGGGAAAGCCTTTGTCGGTCAGATAGCGGATGCGCGGATCTTCTGGCGTCGTCTGGTTCAGGATCACGCCATCGGCGCTTTCTGTCTCCACCAGATAGCGGATCGGGTCCATTGGATCCTGGTCGGCGAAGAAAGGCATGACCATCAAATGATAGGTCGTGCTGCGCAGCGCTTCGGCGATGGAATACATCAGTTGCGATGTGTTGTTCATCACCCCCGCCTCGGGCGAAAGGCACAGGGCGATCACATGGGTCTTGCCAGTGCGCAGGCGGATGCCGGCACGGTTTGGCCGATATCCAAGCCGCAGCGCCGCAGCGCGTACGCGCGCCTTGGTCTCTGTGCCGATATCGGGGGCATCCTTCAAGGCGCGGCTGACCGTCGCCACAGCAAGGCCAGTCGCTGCCGCAAGCGTGCGTAGCGTCGGACGCGCCGGAGGATCGGTCGGTTGCTTCATGCGTGCAACTATCCGCGCCTTTGCAAGTGCAGGCAAGCCGCAAGCTGCCCCGCGCTGTGACCTCGCCACGGTTCTATTGCATGACAAATTTGATCAACTCTTGATCGTCCGGGGGAAGCGGCTAAACATCAGCCAAAGCCGGGAGGGGCCATGGACGGGGAAAGCCGCAAGATTCCGACCCATGAGGTCACCTATGCCCGCCTGAGGGATATGATCCTTTTCGGCCATCTCGAGCCGGGGGCTGCGGTGACGATTCAGGGCCTTGTCTGCGAACTTGGCGCGGGAATGACACCGGTGCGCGAAGCGATCCGGCGTCTGTCGGCGGAAGGGGCGCTGGACCCGCAAGGGAATCGCCGGGTCGTGGTGCCGCGGATGACGCAGGCGATGCTGGATCAGGTGGCCTTCGCGCGGCTGACGATCGAACCTCGGTTGGCTGAACTGGCTGCGTCCCATCTGACGCCGGCCTTGATCGACAGATTGCAGATGATCGACAACACGGTGGACCGGGCGATCCGCACGGGCGATGTGCCGGGATATCTTGAGGCCAATCACGCGTTTCACTTCTGTCTCTATGAGGCCTCTTCCGCGCCTGTGCTTGTCGATATGGCACGATCGATGTGGCTGCGCTTTGGTCCTTCGCTGCGGGTGGTCTGTGCGCGATTTGGGCGAAGCGCCTTGCCCGACCGCCATCTAGAGGCGCTGGCCGCGATGCGCGCGGGAGATGGCGCCGCGCTGCGCCTTGCGATGGAACGCGACATTGCCCAAGGCGTGGATCAGGTGCGTGCCGCGTTGGAGCAGGGCGAAATCTAGGCCCCAACTATCCCACTACTCTTTACGTCGCGCCCTCTCACTGGCGTTTCGTGCCTCTTTCACCTGTTCTCAAATATCCTCGGGAGGGGTCTGGGGAGGGCAGACAGCCCTCCCCAGTGGCGTGCCAAAGGCTCGAGGCTGACTGCTTTTGCGAGGAGGGGTGAACAGGGCCAAGTCTTTGGTGCAGGAGAGGGTGGCCAAAATTTGATCAAATTTCTTGAACGCTGCTCCCGTTCCCTTTATCCTGAGCGTCAAGACGGGGGTCTTGCCCCGATGATTCCGAAAGGCCAAGCTATGAACCAGCCCGTGAAAATCACCAACCACCTGCCGACTGCTGAATTGCAGCGGCTGGATGCGGCGCATCACTTCCACCCGTTCACCGACAAGTCGGGACTGGCGGCCAAAGGCGCGCGGGTCATCACGCGGGGGGAAGGCGTCTGGCTGACCGACAGCGAAGGTAACCGCATCATCGACGGGATGGCGGGCTTGTGGTGTGTGAACATAGGCTATGGGCGCAAGGAACTGGCCGATGTCGCGGCGCGGCAGATGATGGAACTGCCTTATTACAACACCTTCTTCCAGACGACCCACGTGCCTGCCATCGCATTGGCGGCGCGTATCGCACAGCTTGCCCCCGGCGATCTGAACCATGTGTTCTTTGCAAGCTCCGGCTCCGAAGCGAATGATACAAATATCCGCCTCGTGCGGCGCTACTGGGATGTGATGGGCAAGCCGTGGCGCAAAACGATCATCTCGCGCTGGAACGGCTATCATGGCTCTACCATGGGGGGCGGCAGCTTGGGCGGCATGAAGCCGATCCACGCCCATGGCGGCAAGATCGAAGGGATCGAACATATCGACCAGCCTTATTGGTGGGGCGAAGGTGGCGAGATGAGCGAGGATGACTTCGGCCTCGCCCGCGCACGGCAGTTGGAGGAGAAGATCCTTCAGATCGGGCCGGATAACGTGGCGGCCTTCATCGGAGAGCCTATTCAAGGCGCGGGTGGCGTGATCGTGCCCCCCAAAACCTACTGGCCGGAAATCCAGCGCATTTGCAAGAAATACGGCATCTTGCTGATCGCGGATGAGGTGATCACGGGTTTTGGCCGCACGGGCAATTGGTTCGGCAGCCAAACCTTTGGCATCACGCCCGATATCATGACCATCGCCAAGGGCCTCTCTTCGGGGTACCAGCCCATCGGCGGTTCCATCGTCTCGGACGAGGTCGCGCGGGTCGTGGGCGGCGCGGGGGAGTTCTTCCACGGATATACCTATTCCGGCCATCCGGTCGCGGCCGCGGTCGCGCTGGAAAACCTGCGGATCATGGAAGAAGAGGGGATCGTCGATCACGTCCGTGATGTGGCGCACCCCTACCTCAAGGAACGTTGGGATGCGCTGGCCGACCACCCGATGGTGGGCGAGGCAAAGCTGGTGGGTCTGATGGGGTCCATCGCGCTGACACCCGACAAGGCCAAGCGTGCAAAGTTCGCTGCAGAGGCGGGGACGGTGGGCTTCAAGACGCGGGAACGCTGTTTTGCCAATAACCTGATCATGCGCCATGTGGGCGACCGGATGATCATTTCGCCCCCCTTGGTCATTACCCCGGCCGAGATCGACATCCTGATCGAACGCGCGCGCAAGTCGCTGGACGAGGCGTATAAGATCGTCAAGGACGAAGGTCTGTTCGTCGCAGCCAAGCACTAAACCAAAGTCTGCGCCGATCTTAGGGGGCCGCCCGAAGGGTGGCCCTTCTGCCTGTGCAGCTGTTGCCGTAAGCTGCGGAAAGGATCATGCTTTCCCACGGGCGCAAGGCTTGGAGACCGGAGGGATGTGTTTCGGGATTGGGGTGACCGCGACCATGGTGGCGCTGGGCCTGGGCGGGGCTGCGCTGACGTGGCGGCGGGGAGAACCCTTGGCCATACCCGTGACGCTTGCGTTCTTTGCGGGGATGGAGGGCTTGCAGCTTGCGGGCTATCTGGTCATCGACCAATGCGGCAGTCCCGCGAACAGGGCCGTCACGGCGCTGTCGATGGGGCATATCCTGATCCAGCCGATTGTGATTTCGGCCTTCATGCTGGCGCTTGTGCGGCCTGATGCGACAGCGGGGCTGCGGTGGCGGGTGCTCGGGCTTTCGGCGCTCGCCTCGGCGGTGATGGTGATGCAGGTGCTGCCCCTGCCTGGGATAGGGGGCTGCCTGCCGGGACAGCCGCTCTGTGCGGCGCAGCTTTGCACCATTTCGGGAACATGGCATTTGGGATGGCAGGTGCCATACAACGGGCTGTTGTCTGGGGTAGAGGTGGCACTGGGCACGAATCTCGGCTTTCCGACCTATATGCTCGCGGTCTTTGTCCTGCCCTTTTTCTACGGGGCGGGGCGCTTTGCGCTGTTGCATCTGGCGGTGGGGCCGGTGGTTGCGAACCTGTTGACGCGCAACCCCTATGAGGTGCCAGCCGTCTGGTGCCTGTTTTCGGTTGCGATCCTGCTTGTCGTGCTGGTGCCCCCGCTCCGCCGTCTTGTGGCACCGCCTCGGCAGCCAGTTGCCAGCGTGACTTGAGTTTGCCGCCCGCCTTGCCTACACCTTGGCGAAACGGAAGGAACAGCTTCATGCGCATTTCTGGCGATCTGGCACAGGCCATCGGGAATACCCCGCTTATCAAGCTTCGCAAGGCGTCAGAGATGACGGGCAATCGGTCAAGGATCGCGCGGCGCTGTATATCATCCGCGATGCGGTGGCGCGTGGCGCGTTGAAGCCGGGCGGGACGATTGTCGAAGGCACGGCGGGCAATACAGGCATCGGCCTTGCGCTGGTGGGCGCCTCTATGGGCTTCAAGACGGTGATCGTGATCCCAGAGACGCAGAGCCAGGAAAAGAAGGACATGCTGCGTCTGGCGGGGGCTGATCTGGTGCAGGTGCCTGCCGCGCCTTACCGCAACCCGAACAACTATGTGCGCTATTCCGGCCGTCTGGCCGAGGAATTGGCGCGCACCGAACCCAATGGCGCGATCTGGGCCAATCAATTCGATAACGTTGCCAATCGCATGGCGCATGTGGAAACCACGGGGCCGGAAATCTGGGAACAGACGGGCGGCAAGGTGGATGGCTTTGTTTGCGCCGTTGGGTCCGGCGGCACGATTGCGGGCGTGGCCATGGCCTTGCAGCCCAAGGGCGTAAAGATCGGCTTGGCAGACCCGGAAGGTGCGGCGCTGCACGCCTTTTACACCACAGGGCAGCTTGAGGCGCCGGGCTCGTCGATCACTGAAGGCATCGGGCAAGGGCGGATCACCGCGAATCTGGAAGGCTTCACCCCCGATTTCAGTTATCGCATCCCCGATGCCGAGGCGCTGCCGATTGTCTTTGATCTGTTGCAGGACGAAGGGCTGTGCCTTGGCGGATCGTCGGGCATCAATATCGCGGGCGCGATCCGCATGGCGCAAGAGATGGGGCCGGGCCATACGATCGTGACCATCCTGTGCGATTACGGCACGCGCTATCAGTCCAAGCTGTTCAATCCCCAATTCCTGAAGGAAAAGGGCCTGCCCGTGCCGGAATGGCTGGACCGCGCGCCGCGGCCTTTGCCGACGGTTTTTGCGGACGCATGAAAGACCTGATCCAGCAGGTCCCCGGTCGTCTGGCCGGAGTGATTGGCCTGATCCTCATGCTGGCCCTATCCCCGATGGCTGCATGGGCGCAAGCGGCAGACCCTGCTTCGCCTGTGGCCCCTGGGCAGGACGCGCTGCAAGGCCCCGCCACGGGGACAGCAGAGCCGGGGGCAGAAGAAGCAGCGCCCATCGCCTCTCCTGCGGTCCCGCCTGCGCCGCCCGCTGCCTCCGCGACCATCGTCACCAATCTGGGCGAGACCTTGGATTTGGCCACATGGGAGGCGCTGGCCGCGCGGGCGGAACGGGCCGTGGTGAATAGCTCGATTTCGACCAACGGGCTGGAAATCCTGCGTGGTCAGCTGTCGGGGTGGCGCGAGGCTTTTCTGGGCGCGCAAAACGCCAATGCCTCGCGCATCGTCACCTTGCGCGAACAGATCGCCGCCCTAGGCCCTGTTCCGGCAGAGGGCGAGACCGAGGCTGAAGAAATCGCCACGCGGCGGGCGGAACTCAATGCCCAGCTCGTCACGCTTCAGGCCCCCGGACGGGCGGCGGATGAGGCCTATCGCCGGGCCGATGGTCTGATCCGCGAGATCGACCGGGCCTTGCGCGAACGGCAGGCAAATGAACTCCTCCGCCTGCTGCCATCACCGCTGAACCCTGCGAATTGGGCCTTAGGTCTGACGAGCCTGTCGCAGGCGACGGTCGGGCTTGCGCGCGAGATGACGGTGCGCGCGGCGCTTCCTACGGCTCGGGCGCAGTTTTTGGACAACCTGCCGCTGATCGCGCTCCTGCTCTTGGCGGCGGCGGCTCTATTGTTGCGGTCCCGCGCCTTGGTCGAGGCGGGGGTGGGGCGGCTGGTCGCGCGCACTACGCCACGCGGCGCACGGGTGTCCGAGACGGTGCTGTCCTTGGGCCAGATCGTCATCCCGTCCTTGGGTGCGGTCTTACTGGCGCAGGCGATCAAGCTCTCTGGGATGGTCGGCATCCTTGGCACGATGCTGGCCGATGCGCTGCCTGCCGCGGGCTTCACCGCCTTTGCCGCCTATTGGGTGGGCGGGCGGATTTTCCCGCGGGGCGCTGCATTTGCGGGGTTGGAGCTTTCGCCGGAACGACGGGCGGAAGGACGGTTCTTGGCCACGCTGATGGGCGTGCTTTTGGCCGCGCAACAGCTTTACATGGCGCTGATGGCGGGCCAGCCGCAAAGCGATGCGGCGCGGTCGGTGCTGGATTTTCCATTCCTTGTTATCGGTGGCTTTGTGCTGTTGCGCGCGGGGCGGCTGTTGCGTATGGCGGCACGGGCCGAGAAGGAAAGCGAGGATGGCGGCAATGTGCGCGCGCGAATCCTCAAGCTTTTGGGGCGGGGCGCCCAAGGGATCGGCCTTCTGGGGCCTGCGCTTGCGGCTGTGGGATATGGCGCGGCAGCGGGCGCGTTGGTCTGGCCTGCGGCCACGACGCTTGGCCTGCTTGGGGTGGTGTTGATCCTTCAAACGCTGGTGGTGGACAGCTATGCCCTGATCATCCGCAGCGAGGATGAAGCGGGCAAGGCGCTTGCCCCGGTGCTGATCGGCTTTGCACTGGTTCTGGCCGCGCTGCCGGTTCTGGCGCTGATCTGGGGCGCGCGGCTGTCTGATCTGACCGAGATGTGGACGCGGCTGCGCGAAGGCTTCCAGATCGGGGGAACGCGGATTTCGCCCACCGATTTCCTTCTCTTCGCCGTGGTCTTTACCGTAGGCTACACGGTCACGCGGCTGTTTCAGGGGACGTTGAAGGGCGCGGTCCTGCCACGAACCAAGCTGGATCAGGGCGCGCGCAATGCGGTTGTCTCGGGCATCGGCTATATCGGGATTTTCCTTGCCGCGCTGGTTGCGATCAACACCGCCGGCCTTGATCTCTCGGGCCTTGCCATCGTGGCGGGTGCGCTGTCGGTGGGCATCGGTTTCGGCCTTCAGAACATCGTGTCGAACTTCGTCTCGGGCATCATCCTCTTGATCGAACGCCCGGTGAGCGAAGGCGACTGGATCGAGGTGGGGGGCGTGCAGGGGGTCGTGAAGTCGATCTCGGTTCGCTCTACCCGCATCCAGACCTTTGACCGAACCGATGTGATCGTTCCGAATTCCGACCTTGTGGCGGGGCGCGTCACGAACTGGACGCGCTATAACCTCACCGGGCGGTTGATCGTGCCGGTGGGCGTGGCCTATGGCAGCGATACGCGCAAGGTGGAGCGCGTGCTGCGCGAGATTGCCGAGGCGCAGCCTTTGGCCGTTCTGAGCCCGCCGCCGATGGTGGTTTTTATGGGGTTCGGAGCGGATTCCCTGAATTTCGAAATGCGGATCATTCTGCGGGATGTGAACTTTAGCCTTTCGGTGCGCAGCGAGGTCAACCATCAGATTGCCGAGCGATTTGAGCGTGAGGGTATCGAGGTTCCTTTCGCACAGCGTGACATCACCTTGACCAATGCTGTGGAGGTGGCCCGAGCGTTTCGTGGCGAAGCTGTGCCCGAGGTGGCAGCGCCGTCTGATCCGATGAAAGGACCGCATCACATGCGTCCTGACCACCTTCCGGGCGAGGGGTTGGATTCGGGCGATGACGATGGGGCAGGGGAGACGACACGATGACGACGCGCCTTTTGTTTCGCGAAGATGCCTATCTGGCCGATGCGCCGGGCGTGGTGACAGGTCATACGCCCGAAGGCGGTATTCTTGTTGATCAGACGCCCTTTTATCCCACAGGTGGGGGGCAACCGGGCGATTCCGGGTGGATCGCATGGGAGGGGCGCAGGCTTTCCATTGCCACGGCAGTCAAGGTCGAGGGCGGCCTTGTCGCGCTTGTCCCTGCTGAACCCATGCCTTTGCCGCCTGTGGGTGCCCCCATCCATCAACATCTGGACTGGACCCGCCGGCACCGTCACATGCGAGTCCACACCGCGCTGCATCTTTTGTCGGTCGTTATTCCGCTGCCTGTGACGGGCGGGCAGATCGGTTCGGATCGTGGGCGACTGGATTTTGACATGCCAGATCCTCCGGATGACCTAGAGGTGCTGGAGGACAGGCTAAACGCCATCATCGGGCGTGACCTTCCGGTGCGCGAGGAATGGATCACCGACGCGGATCTGATGGCCAATCCTGGCCTTGTGAAGACCATGTCGGTCATGCCGCCTATGGGGCAGGGGCAGGTTCGGCTGGTGCGTATCGGGCAGGGGAGTGATCAGGTGGACCTGCAACCCTGCGGCGGCACGCATGTGGCCCGCACAGGCGAGGTGGGGCGGGTTGAGATTGCCAAGGTCGAAAAGAAGGGCCGCCAGAACCGCCGCGTCGTGATCGCGCTTGTGGATTAGGGCGAGGCGTGCGGCCCTTTTGCCCGTGAACCGCAGTTGCGTGCTTTGGCAGGCCTTGGGTAAAAATCGCCTCTTGCATCCCTCCCCAAGTCACGGCTATCAGGCGGCACGGACAGTTGGCCGAGTGGTCGAAGGCGCACGCCTGGAAAGTGTGTAGGCGGGGAACCGTCTCGAGGGTTCGAATCCCTCACTGTCCGCCAAAGCTTTTAAAATCCGTTGACGGAATGGCATAGCTTGGTTTCCATCGAGACGTGTCTTTGAATTCCTTCAATAGTGGCTATGTGTCGTCCGGTATGGGTCTGGTCTGGAGTGGCAGGTCAATGCTGCCCGGATTGACGTCGCGTGTTTAGCCTGCCCCTATCCATCCAATAACCCTAGCCTGCGACCTCCGGTATTCCTCCCTTATGTTGAGGGAGGAATACCATGACACGTTTTACTTTCGAGTAATCCGCCCGTCGGTCTGGGGTGTGTAGGGTCCCACCTTGATCAAATATTCGGCCGTTACATCGGCCAGATCAGGACCAAAGTCATAGGCATTAGCTGCGTCCATGAACATCCGGTAGCCGTCTCCTCCGCCGC
>JALOTC010000185.1 GCA_025458085.1 Cypionkella sp.
CTGACGATCCGGGCGGGCCGGAACCTGATCATCCTCGGGCCGAACGGGGCGGGCAAGAGCCTGCTCTTGCGGCTGTGCCATGGGCTGATTGACCCGACGACCGGCCAAAGGCGGTGGGCGGATGGCACGGCGCGGGCGGCGGCGCAGGCCATGGTGTTTCAGCGCCCCGTCATGCTGCGCCGTTCGGTGGCGGCCAATCTGGATTATGCGCTGGCGCTGCGCGGCATGGTGCGGGCAGAGCGTGAGGAGCGTGTTCGGCAAACGCTGAACCATTTTGGGCTTTCTGCGATGGCGGACCGCCCTGCCCGGCTTTTGTCGGGAGGCGAGCAGCAGCGTCTGGCCTTGGCGCGGGCTTGGGTCACCAAGCCGGAGGTTCTTTTCCTTGATGAACCCTGCGCCGCGCTGGACCCTTCGGCCACGCGGATCATCGAGGAGATGATTGCGCAATTTGCCGCCGAAGGCATCACCATCGTGATGACGACACACGACCTTGGCCAAGCCCGCAGGCTGGCACAGGATGTGGCTTTTCTGCACCGGGGGCGGCTGATCGAACATCAGCCGGCGCAGGCCTTCTTTGCCGGTCCCCAGAGCAGCGAAGCGCGCACCTTCCTTGAAGGCGGTTTGATCTGGTAACCTAGGGAGAAAGAAATGGACCTTTCACGTCGTTCTATCCTGTCGGCGCTTTCCGGGCTGATGCTGCTTTCCGCCGCCCCGGTCAGTGCGCAGGAGTTCATCACTGTGGCCTCGACCACGTCGACGGAAAACTCTGGCCTGTTCGGGCATATCCTGCCGATCTTTCAGGCCGAAACCGGCATCGAGGTTCGGGTGATTTCGCAAGGCACGGGTCAGGCGCTGGAAACGGGCCGCCGGGGCGATGCGGATGTGGTCTTTGTTCATGCCCGCGCGCAGGAAGAGGCTTTCGTCGCCGAAGGCTGGGGCGTCCAGCGCTTTGATGTGATGTACAACGATTTCGTCATCGTTGGCCCATCGGAGGACCCGGCAGGGGTGAAATCCGCGACCGGCGCGGCGGATGCCATGGCCAAGATCGCGGCGGCGACTGCGCCCTTTGCCTCGCGCGGGGATGACAGCGGCACCCATACCGCCGAAAAGAACCTGTGGACCGCTGCCGGGGTAGAACCGGCGGGCGACTGGTATCTGTCCACGGGTTCGGGCATGGGGGCCACGCTGAACACCGCCGCGCAGGCCAATGCCTATGCGCTGACCGACCGTGGCACTTGGCTGAGCTTCAACAACCGTGGGTCGCTTGAAATCGTTTTTCAGGGCGATGAGGTGCTGTTCAACCCCTATGGCATCATGCTGGTGAACCCCGAGAAGCACCCCCATGTGAAGGCAGAGGCCGGTCAGGCGTTTATCGACTGGATCATCTCTCCCGCTGGGCAGCAGGCGATTGCCGATTTCAAGGTGGGTGGTGAGCAGCTCTTCTTCGGGTCGGCGGCGCAGTAAGGCGCTGGTCTTTAACTCAGCCGCGAAAACGGCCCTGCCACTGGTCAGAGAAAGGGGCAGGGCCTATATCCCGGCGTCAAGCGGGCTTTGGGGGTGATGGTGGAGGGCGCGAAGGCCCCCTCCCCTCTCCCCAACCCGCGCCCATGGGAGCCGGTCATGTCTTGTCTTTCGCCGCTTGCCGACTGTCTGGACCATGCGCTGTCTGGCGTTGGGCCACGGGCCGCCGTGCGGATGGCGGTGACAGCGGCGGTGGGGGCGGTTCTGGCAGAGGATCTGCGCGTGGCGACAGACCTGCCGCCCCGGCCTGAGGCCTTGCGCGCGGGCGTGGCGGTTTTGGCCTTGGACCTGATGGGGGCGAGCCCGCAGATGCCCCTTCCCCTTGCCGCGGCAGTGCGGGTCTTGCCCGGCATGATGCTGCCCGCTGGCACGGATGCTGTTTTGCCCGAGGATGATCTGGAGGTCAGCGGTACGCTGATATCTGCCCTGCGCGCGCCTGCACCGGGCGAGGGTGTGCGCCTTGCGGGGCAGGATGCGCGGGCGGGGCTGGTTCTGGCCGAGGCGGGCGCGGTGGTGACGCCGAAGCTGGCCGCGCTGGCCGGTCTGGCGGGGCTGACAGAAGTGGCCGTGCGCCGCCCGACGGTGGCGGTTGATCTGCCCGATCCCGCGCTTGCGGCCTTGGCCCGGCTTTGGGCAGGGGCGGAAGGGGCAGAGATCGTGACCGAAGCGGCCGATCTTGTGCTGCGCCCGACCGGGTCGCACGCGCCGCGGCTGGCGCTTTTCCCCGGAGAGACGGCATGGCTTGGGCCAGAGGGCGGGCGGCTGGTGCTGGACCTGCCCCTGCGTTTTGACGGGGCCTTGGCCGCGCTCTTGGCTTTGGGGCGGCCTGCGCTGAGGGCGCTTGCGGCGCGGGGGGAACCGGCAGAGCAGGTGACGCTGGCGCGGAAGCTGACATCGACCATCGGGGTGACGGAGCTTGCGCTGCTTGTCCCCACGGCGGAGGGATGGGTGGCGGAACCGGCAGCCACGGTGACGCTGGCCGGTGTGGCGCGGGCGCGGGCCTCTGTCCTTGTCCCGCCGGATGCCGAGGGCTATCCCGGTGGGGCTGTGATTGCGGCACAGCCCTTGGACCTTGGCGGAGCCTGGAGATGACCGGACAGACCCAGTTCCTGACCGTGCTGTCGCGCGATGCGGCGGAGGCGGCTTTTCTGGAGGCGCTGCGCCCCCGCCCCTTGGGCGCGGAATGGGTGGGGCTGACGGATCTTTCGGGCCGGGTTCTGGCCGAGGATCTTGCCGCCCCGCAGGATGCGCCGCCCTTTGACCGGGCCACGGTGGATGGCTTTGCCCTGCGGGCGGGGGATATTGCCCAGGCCTCGGGCGCGGAGCCGGTGGTCTTGCGGCTGAATGGCGAAGTGATCGCCTGTGGCACGGCCCCCGCGCTGACGGTTGACCCCGGCACGGCGACGCCGATTGCCACGGGCGGGCCTGTGCCGCGCGGGGCGGATGCGGTGGTGATGCTGGAGCATACGGAAAGCGAAGGCGGGAGCCTGCGCGTCTGGCGGGCGGTGCCGCCCGGCGCGCATATCTCCTTTGCCGGGTCTGATATTGCGCGGGGGCAGGTTCTGTTGCGGCAAGGCACGGTGATCCATGCCCGCGAAGTCGCGATGCTGGCCGCCGTGGGATATGATGGCGCGCCGGTGTTCCGCCGCCCGCGCGTGGCGGTGCTGTCGACGGGGGATGAGCTTGTGCCGCCCGGTCAGGCGCTGCGGCCTGCGGGGATTTACGATTCGAACGGGCCGGTCATTGCCGCGGCCTTGCGGGAAAATGGCTGCGAGGCGCGGCATCTGGGGGCGATCCCGGATGAGGCGGCGGCGCTTGAGGCGGCGGTGCGCGAGGCTTTTGCCAGCCATGATGCGGTGATCCTTTCGGGGGGCACGTCCAAGGGGGCGGGGGATATGACCACGGGGGTCATCGCGGGGCTTGGTGCGCCGGGGATCGTGGCGCATGGCGTGGCGCTGAAACCCGGAAAGCCGCTGTGGTGGCGAGCCGCCTGCCTTCGGAACTGGGGCGGACGGAATTTGCCATGGTCGCGCTGACCGAAGGTGCGGCGGGGCTGGTGGCGCATCCGGTGGGCAAGGGCTCTGGCGCGGTGACGGCCTTTGCGCAGGCCGATGGATTTGTGACCGTGCCGGCGCTGGCGGACCATTTGCCAGCGGGGGAGGAAGTGTCGGTCACGCTGTTCAGCCCCGCGATCACGGCCCCGCCCTTGGCGATCATCGGAAGCCATTGCATCGGGCTGGATCGGGTGGTCGGGCATCTGACGGCACAGGGCATCGTGCCCCGGCTTTTGGCGACCGGGTCGCAGAGTGGGCTGGCCGCGCTGCGGCGGCGGGAATGTGACATCGCGCCGATCCACCTGCTGGACCCGGAGACGGGGGCCTATAACGCCCCCTTTCTGACCGAGGGGATGCGGCTGATCCCGGGTTGGCGGCGGATGCAGGGTATCGTCTATCGGGCGGGGGACCCCCGGTTCGAGGGCAGGACGCCCGAGGGGGCGCTGGCCGCCGTTCTGGCGGATGGGGCGGCGATCTTGGTCAACCGCAATCAAGGCTCTGGCACCCGTGTTCTGACCGACAGGTTGCTGGCCGGGCAAAGGCCGCAGGGCTATTGGAACCAGCCTGCCTCGCATAATGCGGTGGCTGCGGCGGTGGCGCAGGGGCGGGCGGATTGGGGCATGGCGATCCAGCCGGTGGCCGATGCGCTTGGCCTTGGCTTTCTGCCCGTGGCCGAAGAGCATTACGATTTTGCGGTTTGGGCCGCGCCGCGCAGTGCCGCCATGCTCGCGGCTTTTGACGCGGCGATTGCGGCAAGCCATGGGGCGCTTGTGGCCTTGGGATTCACGCCGGCACGGAAGGAATGGGAGGAAGGATCAGCATGAGCGAGGCCGAAACACTGGATGCCACGGGGCTTCTTTGCCCGCTTCCCGTGCTGAAAGCGCGCAAGAGGCTCAAGTCCATGGCGCCGGGCGCGGTGCTGCGCCTGATTGCCACCGATCCGGCGGCGGTGATCGACGTGCCGCATTTCTGCAACCAGAGCGGCCATGTGCTGGTGACGGTGGA
>JALOTC010000186.1 GCA_025458085.1 Cypionkella sp.
GCAGCCTTGCCTCTGCGGTGCGCAAACCCTTGCGCGTTCTGGAAGGCGTGGGCCAGCCCGTTCCAAGCCCGCGCGGATGATCCGGGCCAAAGCCCCCTTTCATGCCCTTCATCTTGGCCGAAATACTCTCGGGAGGGGGCCGGGGAGGGCAGACAGCCCTCCCCGGGGTATATCCAAGAAAGATCTGGGTCGGGCAGACAGCCCTCCCCGGGGTATACCCAAGAGAAACAGGGGTCGGGCAGACAGCCCTTTTCGGGTGATTGCAAAGGACGCGGTTGGACGCGCGGCGCGCGCCGGTCGGGCATTCTCAGCAAAGGCCCAGGGGCGAATGGTCGGCAGCGTCGAAGGGCGATTCCCGTCGTGCGGCTGCTGTTTTTTCCCTCGGAACGGCTTCAAAGCGTCGCAGTTTGCAGGTGCAGCGCTAACAGCGTGAAATACTTGACCCGTTCTGTCACGATTTCCTGACCACGAAGGTTGCGGGGTGGGCGGACCTCTGCTAGAGACGCGCCGAATTCCAGACGCTGGCGCAAGCGCACGACCCTTTGCGGCCGGTAGAAAGCCTCATGCGGCGTCTGGCCAAAACAACGGAAGGGAAGTCGTGTCCGAACCAGCTTCGATCTCCTCCGGCATCGCTGCGCGTTATGCGGCCGCCGTTTTCGACCTCGCGAAAGAGGCCAACGGGCTGAAAGCTCTTGAGGCCGACACAGAGGCTTTGGCCGCTGCGCTGGACGCTTCTGCCGATCTGCGCGCCCTGATCGCCTCGCCTGTCATCACTCGCGAAGAGCAGGGCAAGGCTGTCGGTGCCATCGCGGCCAAGATGAAACTTTCCGAGCTTGTCTCGAACACGTTGCAATTGATGGCGGCCAAGCGCCGCCTTTTTGTGTTGCCGCAGATGGTGGCCGATCTGGCCGCCCGCATCGCCGCCGACAAGGGCGAGGTGACCGCTGAGGTCGTGTCGGCCACCGCGCTGTCCGCGAAAACCGCCGTCGATGAAAGCCTCATCGGTGGTCTTGTCGTCAAGCTGGGCTCCACCATGATCGACACCTCGGTCAAGGCAAAGCTCGCGGCTCTCCAGAATGCAATGAAAGAGGTTGGGTGAGATGGGAATCCAGGCTGCTGAGATCTCTGCGATCCTCAAGGAGCAGATCAAGAACTTCGGCAAAGACGCCGAGGTGGCCGAAGTTGGCCGTGTGCTGAGCGTTGGCGACGGTATTGCCCGCGTCCATGGTCTGGACAATGTCCAGGCCGGTGAGATGGTGGAATTCCCCGGCGGCATCCGTGGCATGGCGCTGAACCTTGAAGTCGACAACGTCGGCGTCGTGATCTTTGGTTCCGACCAGGACATCAAGGAAGGCGATACCGTCAAGCGCACCAAGTCCATCGTGGACGTGCCCGCCGGTGATGCGCTTCTGGGCCGCGTTGTGGATGGCCTTGGCAACCCGATCGACGGCAAAGGCCCCATCGCCGCGTCTGAGCGTCGTGTGGCCGATGTGAAAGCCCCCGGCATCATTCCGCGCAAATCGGTGCATGAGCCGATGGCGACCGGCCTGAAGGCTGTGGACGCAATGATCCCGATTGGCCGTGGCCAGCGCGAATTGATCATCGGCGACCGTCAGACGGGTAAAACCGCCGTGGCGCTCGACACCATTCTGAACCAGAAATCCTATAACGAAGCCGCCGGCGATGATGAGAGCAAGAAGCTCTACTGCATCTATGTCGCCATTGGCCAAAAGCGGTCCACCGTCGCCCAGCTGGTGAAGAAGCTGGAAGAAACCGGGGCCATTGCCTATACGATCGTTGTGGCCGCGACCGCCTCGGACCCTGCGCCGATGCAGTTCCTCGCGCCCTATTCGGCGACTGCTATGGCGGAATACTTCCGTGATAACGGCCGCCATGCGCTGATCATCTATGATGATCTGTCGAAGCAGGCCGTGGCCTATCGTCAGATGTCGCTCCTGCTGCGTCGTCCTCCGGGGCGTGAAGCCTATCCGGGCGACGTGTTCTATCTGCACTCCCGCCTGCTGGAGCGTTCGGCCAAGCTGAACGAAGATTTCGGGGCCGGCTCGCTGACCGCGCTGCCGATCATCGAAACGCAGGGCGGCGACGTGTCGGCCTTTATTCCGACCAACGTGATCTCGATCACGGATGGCCAGATCTTCCTTGAAACCGAACTGTTCTATCAGGGCATCCGTCCTGCGGTGAACACCGGTCTGTCGGTGTCGCGCGTGGGCTCCTCGGCCCAGACCAATGCGATGAAAACGGTGGCTGGCCCGGTGAAACTGTCGCTGGCGCAATACCGCGAAATGGCGGCCTTCGCGCAGTTCGGCTCTGACCTCGACGCCTCGACCCAGGCGCTGCTCAACCGTGGCGCGCGTCTGACCGAGCTGATGAAGCAGCCGCAGTATTCGCCGCTGACCAATGCGGAAATCGTCTGCGTGATCTATGCGGGCACCAACGGCTTCCTCGACAAGCTGCCGGTGAAGGATGTGCTGCGGTTCGAGGCGGGGCTGCTGTCCTATCTGCGCAACCAGCGCAAGGATCTTCTGGAGTGGATCACGAAGGAAGACCCGAAGGTGAAGGGCGATGCCGAGGCCAAGATCAAGTCGGCCATTTCCGATTTCGCCAAGACCTTCGCTTAATCGTCTGAAAGGACAGGGATATGCCCAGCCTTAAGGACCTTAAAAACCGGATCGGAAGCGTGAAGAACACGCGGAAGATCACCAAGGCGATGCAGATGGTCGCCGCCGCGAAACTGCGCCGTGCGCAGGAAGCGGCGGAGGCTGCGCGCCCCTATGCCGAGCGGATGAATGCCGTGATGGCGGGGCTTGCGGCTGGCGTCGGCCAATCCGAAAGCGCGCCCCGGCTTCTGGCCGGGACGGGCAAGGATCAGGTGCATCTGCTTGTCGTCATGACCGCCGAGCGCGGCCTGTGCGGTGGCTTCAACTCAACCATCGCGCGTCTGGCCCGTGCCCGCGCGAATGAGTTGCTGGCTGCTGGCAAGACGGTCAAGATCTTGACCGTTGGCAAGAAAGGCCGCGAACAACTCCGCCGTGATCTGTCGCAGTACTTTGTCGGCCACGTTGACCTGACGGAAGTGAAGCGCATCGGTTATGTCAATGCGCAGACCATCGCCCGCGATGTGCTGGCCCGCTTTGACGGGGGCGAGTTCGACGTTGCGACGATCTTCTACAACCGCTTCCAGTCGGTGATCAGCCAGATCCCGACCGCGCAGCAGATCATCCCGGCCAAGTTCGAAGACACGGGTGCTGCACCCGCGCTTTACGACTATGAGCCTTCGGAAGAGGCGATCCTTGCCGATCTGTTGCCGCGCGGTGTCGCCACGCAGATCTTTGCGGCCCTCTTGGAAAACGGTGCGTCCGAACAGGGCGCCCGGATGAGCGCGATGGACAATGCCACCCGCAACGCGGGCGACATGATCAACAAGCTCACCATCCAGTATAACCGCAGCCGTCAGGCCGCGATCACCAAAGAGCTTATCGAAATCATTTCGGGCGCCGAGGCGCTTTGACGAGAACCGGAGACGAGACAATGGCAAAAGCACCGAAAGCAGCTGCCGCGGCCGGCAAGGTGACGCAGGTCATCGGCGCGGTCGTGGACGTGCAGTTCGAAGGCGCGCTTCCCGCGATTTTGAACGCGCTTGAAACCGACAACAACGGCAAGAAGCTGATCCTTGAAGTGGCGCAGCATCTTGGCGAAAACACTGTCCGCACCATCGCCATGGACGCGACCGAAGGTCTGGTCCGTGGGGCTGCTGTCAAGGACCTTGGCGCGCCGATTTCGGTGCCCGTGGGGGATGCCACGCTGGGCCGCATTCTGAACGTGATCGGCGAGCCGATTGACGAGAAGGGCCCGATCGAGGCGACCAACCTCCGCGCGATCCACCAGCCCGCTCCGTCCTTTGCCGAGCAGGCGACCTCGTCCAACATTCTTGTGACCGGGATCAAGGTGATCGACCTTCTGGCGCCTTATGCCAAGGGCGGCAAGATCGGCCTGTTCGGCGGCGCCGGTGTGGGCAAGACCGTTCTGATCATGGAACTGATCAACAACATCGCCAAGGTGCACTCGGGCTATTCCGTGTTCGCGGGCGTGGGTGAACGGACCCGTGAAGGCAACGACCTCTATCACGAAATGATGGAGTCGGGCGTCATCAAGACCGATAACCTGACCGAATCCAAAGTGGCGCTGGTCTATGGCCAGATGAACGAACCCCCGGGCGCGCGTGCGCGTGTGGCGCTGACCGGCCTGACGCTGGCCGAACAATTCCGTGACCAGTCGGGGACCGACGTTCTGTTCTTCGTCGACAACATCTTCCGCTTCACGCAGGCCGGTTCCGAAGTGTCGGCTCTTCTGGGCCGTATC
>JALOTC010000187.1 GCA_025458085.1 Cypionkella sp.
CCCACTTCCGGCAAGAAGGTGATCGAGGCGGAAGCGATCAGCCAAAGCTTTGGCGACAAGGTCATTTTGCGCAATTTCTCGCTCCGCGTGTTGCGCGGGGATCGGGTCGCCTTCGTCGGCCCCAATGGCGTGGGCAAGACCACCCTTCTCAAACTCCTCCTCGGCCAGATCGCCCCCGATCAGGGCCGCGTAACGCTCGGCACCAATCTCGAGGTCGCGGTCTTCGACCAAACCCGCGCCCAACTCGACCCCGAGGCCAGCCTTTGGGAAAACATGACTGGCGATCCCTTGATGCGCGTCTCGGGCGCGTCGGATCAGGTCATGGTGCGCGGCACGCCGAAACATGTGGTGGCCTATCTCAAGGATTTCCTCTTTGACGAACGCCAAGCCCGCGCGCCGGTGAAATCCCTTTCGGGCGGGGAAAAGGCACGGCTCCTTCTGGCCAAACTGATGGCCAAGCCTTCGAACCTTCTGGTCTTGGACGAACCGACCAATGACCTCGACGTTGAAACCCTTGATCTCTTGCAAGATATCTTGGGCGAATATGACGGGACGGTGCTTTTGGTCAGCCACGACCGCGATTTCATCGACCGCATCGCCACGGCCACCGTCGCGCTAGAGGGGCAGGGCCGCGCGACCGTCTATCCCGGCGGCTGGTCGGATTACGCCGCACAGCGCCCCGCCGCTGTGGCAGAGACACCCAAGCCCGCTCCACGCCCCCAGCAGGCGGAAAAGCCCGCTGCATCCACGGCGGAACCTGCCAAGACCGACCGCAAGGGCCTGAGCTTTACAGAGAAAAAGCGTCTCGACGATCTGCCCGCCGTGATGGAACGGCTGGAGGCAGAGATCGCCAAACTGACCGAATTCCTCTCTGCCCCCGACCTTTTCACCAAGGAACCGGTGAAGTTTCGCAAGGCGACAGAAGCCTTGGCGGAACGGCAAAAAGCCCTTGGCGAGGCTGAAGAGGAATGGCTTGCCTTGGCAGAACGGGCCTGACTCACGCGAAAGTGCGGGGGTTTTGGCCCCGATCGGCGGCTTCTGACCGCAGCGCATCCCCTTTTCGCGCCGCTTTCCGCCGACTCTCCTCACAGCCCATCACCCCCGGGTGAGCCTGCATTGCCGCATCCGCGAAAAAGGCCGATCTCCCCCGCAACGGCGCCGCTCCCGCGCCGTGTGACAAAGGAGTTCAAGATGATACGCATGATTGCAGCCGCTTTGGTCGCCTCCACCGCGCTTGCCGGAATGGCACAGGCTGGTGGCCCGACGCAGGTCGCGCCAGAGCCGGCCGTTGCCCCCGCACCTGCCCCGGTGGTCGCCCCCGCAGCGGATTGGACGGGCGGCTATGTCGGTGCACAGCTTGGCTATGGCGATATGGGTGCGCCCGGCACGGCGCTGGATGGCGATGGCTTCTTGGGCGGGGTCCATGCGGGCTATCGCATGGATTTCGGCCAGATCGTCGCCGGTGCGGAACTCAGCTATGACAGGGCCGATATCGCACTGAACGGTGGGGCAAAGCTGGATGATGTGACCCGGCTGAAGTTGACGGCGGGCTATGACCTTGGCCCCGCCCTGCTGTACGGCGCCGTAGGCGCTGTGCGCGGGTCGGTCGATACCGGCGCGGGGTCGGTGTCGGATAATGGCTGGCTCGCCGGTGTGGGTATGGATTACGCCCTGACTGATCAATGGACGGTGGGTGGCGAGGTTTTGAACCACAAGTTCAATAACTTCGGTGGCCTGTCAGATGTGGACGTGACAACGGTTCAGGCCCGGGTCGGCTTCCGTTTCTAAGCCAGACCATCGGGTGGGGGCAGCTTTGCCCCCACCCAAGCTTAGCCCATGAGGTCCCGAATGACCTTTGGGGCCAACAACACATCATCCCGCGTGCAGTCAAAACTGCCCACCTGCATCCGAATGACCAAGCGCCCCCCGTGCCGTGTGGGGGTCAGGTAGATGCGGCCATCGTTATTGATCCGCTCCAAAAGCCGCGCCGTCGCCTCATCCGAGTTCAGAGAAAAGGTGAAGAGCGAGAGCGAAGGCTCTGTTATCATGCTAATTCCGGGAATATCCCGGATCGCATCTGCCGCGTCATGCGCCCAAGCCACATGATTGCGGATTCGCGCCCGCAACCCTTCCAACCCATAAGCGCGCAGCGTGAACCAGAGTTTCAGCGCGCGGAACCGGCGCCCCAGCGGCACGGTCCATTCGTTGAAATTCACAATCTCCTCGCGCCCCGCCGTTTCCAGATAGGCGGGACGAAGGCCAAGCGTGCGGACCTGCGGCGTCGGGTCGCGCAGGAATTGCACCGCGCAATCAAACTGCGCGCCCAGCCATTTATGGGGGTTGAAAACGATGGAATCGGCCTCTTCAACACCTGCCCATAAACCCCTGAATTCCGGGCAAATCATGGCAGAGCCCGCCCAAGCTGCATCGACATGGACAGGCAGGCCCTGCGCCTTGGCCACCGCAATGCAATCCGCCATCCGGTCAAAGGCCCCGACCGAGGTTCCACCTGCACAGAGGATCACCCCAATCGGCAAATACCCCGCCGCCCGATCCGCGGCGATCGCCCCGGCAAGCGCGCCGGGCTTCATCGACAGATCGCTCCCCGTCGGGACCTTGACCAGATTGTCCTGCCCCACGCCTGCCAGACGCGCGGCCTTGTCCACACTCGAATGCGTCTCGGCACTCGCATAAAGCCGCAGGCGCGGGCTGCCTGAAAGCCCCTCGGTCAGACCCTTCCAGTCCAGCGCGCGTTCCCGCATCGTCAGCACGGCAGAGAGCGTGGCGGTGGTCGCGCTGTCATGGATCGTGCCGGTAAATTCGCCCGGCAGGCCAAGCGCTTGGGTCAGCCAGCGGATCATCCCCTGTTCCAACTCGGTCAGCGCGGGGCTGGTCTGCCAGATCATGCCTTGGGCTGCGATGGCATTGGCGAGTTGTTCGGCCAACATACTTGCCGGCGCGGCATTGGCGGGGAAATAGGCAAAAAAGCGCGGGTGCTGCCAATGGGTGATGCCGGGCAGCAGCGCCTCGAAATCGGCGAAAATCGCCTCCATCGGCTCTGCCACCTCCGGTGGCTCTGGGGGCAGGGTGCCAAGCACCGCGCCCGGCACAAGCGGCGCGCGCACGGGGCGGTCGCGCAGCCCCGCATGGTAGCCATGCGCCCAATCCGCCGCGCGTTTCGACCAGTCGCGCAAGTCGTCGTGATCCATGCCGTCCCTCCATCCCCGCGCCCATAGGCCACAGCGGGGGGGCCATGTGCAAGGCGGGTGCAAAAATCCCTTGGAAACTGCCCCGCCCGCGCGTATCACCGCGCCATGATGACATTGCGCCTGATCTGCATCTGCTGCATTACCCGCTGACCCAAGGGTCGCGCGGGCGCATCGTCTTTTCCCAAGGATGACAGCCACCCGCGCGGGCACTGCCGCGTTATGGGACGACTGACATGGTGACCATCCGCCTGAC
>JALOTC010000188.1 GCA_025458085.1 Cypionkella sp.
TGACTATGGCTGTGACCATGGTCATGCCCCATCGGGCGGCCCAGTCCATAGGCCCCAAGTTCCGGGGCAAAGGTCTCCTCGGCCATCGTCACCGTCGCCCCAAGCCGCGCCAGCATTGCCGCCAAGACATGATCGGCGCGGATCACCAGACGACCCGCCTCGATCCGGCAGGGGGTATGGCGATTGCCGATATGCCAAGCATAGCGCGACAGTTCCGGCCCGGTGACGACCAAAACCGCCTCTGTCGCGGGGGCGACGCGGATGCATTGCCCATCGGCCAGTTCAAAGCCCCAAAAGGCATCCAGATTGGTGACTTCCGGCAGATCGACCAAAAAGCCCGCGCCTTCGGTCGTGACCAGCCTTTTGCGGCGCAAAAGGCGTGCATCATAGGGCAGCGATACCACCCCATCGCAGCGCGCGGGGGCGGCCTCCAGCAGGCGGATGGCGGGGGGAAGGTCAGTCATGCTTGGCCTCGGTCATAAAGGGGGGCGAGAGATTGCAGGAAAAGCACCGATGCGGGGCCAGTTTAGGCATGGAATTTGCCTGAGCAAAGGTAGGGCCTCGGGCGCGGGGACAAAGCGCCGCGGGCCATGCACCGCTTGTTAACTTTGCCGCCACAGACTGGATATGTGGAAAGGAGGCCGGAATGACCCATGACCGCCTGCAGGAAGAACTCGCCACCCTGCGCCGCCAGATTGCGCTCTTGCAATCGCGTGAGGCGCGGATTGCCGCCAGTTTGGAAGAGGAAGCGCCCCGCACGGGGCTGCGCCCCGGCTGGCCGATCCAACGCTTGCAGCAGCAGACCGCTGTGATGCCACAGGCGCATTGACGACGCGGCCCGCGCGAGGGGCAGCGTTCGAGATGCGGCACGCGCTGGTTTCGTTCCGGACCAGTGCTCTCTGCCTGACGCCAATGTCTCTTTGATATACACCGGGGAGGACTGTCTGCCCGACCCCAGCTTCTTTCGGATATACCCGGGGAGGGCTGTCTGCCCTCCCCGGACCCCTCCCGAGGATATTTGGAAACAGATGAAGAAGGCAGACGGGGGCCGGTGGCGCGCATCGGATCAGAACAGGAAGTAGCGCTGCGCAAGGGGGAGGTCGCGGGCCGGTTCGCAGGTCAGCAGCACGCCATCGGCGCGGACCTCATAGGTTTCCGGGTCCACCTCGATCTGGGGGGTGGCGTTGTTCAGCACCATGTCGCGTTTGGCAATGCCGCGCGTGCCGGACACGGCAAGCGTTTCCTTGGCAAGGCCAAGACGGTCGCGGATCCCGTCCTGCTGCGCCGCTTGGCTGACAAAGGTCGCGGCATTGCGCACAAGGCTGCCGCCATAGGCCCCCCACATCGGCCGCGTATGCACCGGCTGTGGCGTAGGGATCGAGGCGTTGGGATCGCCCATCTGCGCCACGACGATCACCCCGCCCATCAGCACCATTTCCGGCTTTGCCCCGAAGAAGGCGGGCGACCACAGCACCAGATCGGCGCGTTTGCCCACCGTGATGCTGCCGATATGGTCGGCCACGCCATGCACGATGGCCGGGTTGATCGTATATTTGGCAATGTAGCGGCGCACGCGCAGATTGTCGTTCGCGCCCTGCTCGCCCTCCATCCGCCCGCGTTGCACCTTCATCTTATGCGCGGTCTGCCAGGTGCGGGTGATAACCTCGCCCACCCGCCCCATCGCCTGACTGTCCGACGCCATGACCGAAAACGCCCCAAGGTCATGCAGGATATCTTCGGCGGCAATCGTTTCGCGCCGAATACGGCTTTCGGCAAAGGCCACATCCTCGGGCACGCGGCGATCAAGATGATGGCAGACCATCAGCATGTCGAGGTGTTCCTCGATCGTGTTGACGGTATAGGGCATCGTCGGATTGGTGGAGGAGGGCAGGATATTCTGCGAACTGACCACCTTGATGATATCGGGCGCATGGCCACCGCCTGCACCTTCGGTATGAAAGGCATGGATCGTCCGGCCCGCGATGGCGGCGAGCGTGTTTTCGACGAACCCCGATTCATTCAGCGTATCGGTATGGATCATCACCTGCACATCCATCGCCTCGGCCACGCTCAGGCAGCAGTCGATGGCCGCAGGTGTCGTGCCCCAATCCTCATGCAGTTTCATCGCGCAAGCGCCCGCGCGGATCTGTTCCTCCAGCGCGGCGGGCAGGGCGGCGTTGCCCTTACCGGCAAAGGCAAGGTTCATGGGAAAGGCATCCGCCGCCTGCAACATGCGCGCGATATGCCAAGGCCCCGGCGTGCAGGTCGTGGCCAGCGTGCCATGCGCAGGCCCCGTGCCGCCGCCCAGCATCGTGGTCAGCCCCGAATGCAGCGCATCGTCGATCTGCTGGGGGCAGATGAAATGGATATGCGCATCCATGCCCCCCGCGGTCAGGATGCGGCCTTCGCCGGCGATGATCTCTGTCCCCGGGCCGATGATGACATCGACGCCCGGCTGCGTATCGGGGTTGCCCGCCTTGCCGATGGCGGCAATGCGCCCATCCCGCAGGCCCACATCGGCCTTGTAGATGCCGGAATGATCCACGATCAGCGCATTGGTAATGACCGTATCCATCGCGCCTTGGGCGCGGGTCAGCTGGCTTTGGCCCATCCCGTCACGGATCACCTTGCCGCCGCCAAACTTCACCTCCTCGCCGTAACCGCCGCGTTCGGCAATCAGGTCGCGCTCGACCTCGATCACCAGATCGGTATCGCCAAGGCGGATACGATCCCCCTTGGTCGGGCCGAACATATCGGCATAGGTCGCGCGCGATAGGACATGGGGCATCGGTCAGGCTCCGGCGGAGGTCTGTTTCGAGGAACGTCGTGACTTGGCGCTCACAGCGGGGGCTTTGGCAAAAGCTGCTTTGCGCTTGGCCGAAGGATTTGCAGGCATATTCAGCACTTTGGCCATACGCGCGGCGGCTGGCTCCGCCGTCTCTGGGCCTGCCTTTGCAGGCGCGGTCTGGCACATTGGCCCCCCCGGCCAGAAGGCGCAGACAAGGCGCTGGTGCAAGGTGACTGCTGAAAGGGCCGCCGTCATCTGAAAACGCATCAGGTCAAAAACCGTGATCATCCGTTCCTCCCCTTTTCATTTGGCGGGGTCACAGCGGCCCCATAACTTTTGCATTAAATCCAAACACCCGCCGCGCGCCTGCAAGTGGCACAAGCCGCACCTCGCGGCTTTGGCCGGGTTCAAAGCGCACGGCAGTGCCTGCCGGAATATCCAGCCGCTTGCCGCGCGCGGCGTCCCGGTCAAAGGCAAGGCCGGGGTTCGTTTCCGCGAAGTGGTAATGGCTACCCACCTGCACGGGCCTATCGCCAGTATTGGCAACCATTAGAACCGTCACCTCGGCCCCTGCGTTCAAGATCAGGTCGTCATCTGAGGGAAAGACCTCTCCGGGGATCATCGCCGCCCCCGGAACC
>JALOTC010000189.1 GCA_025458085.1 Cypionkella sp.
GAAGGCAGAGCGCGCGAAGCACCGCTATATGGGGCTGGATACCGAAATCATCGGGCCGGAAGAGATTGCCAAGCTGACCGATGGGATGGTGAACCTTGATGGGATCATCGGCGCGCTGTGGGACCCGCTGGATGGGCATCTGGACCCATCAGGCACGACCCATGCCTATGCCAAGGCGGCGCGGATGGGCGGGGCAGAGATTGTGCTGCACAACCGGGTGCTGGCGACCAATCCCACGGCCGAGGGCTGGGAGGTGGTGACGGAAAAAGGCACCGTCCATTGCGAGCATCTGGTGAATGCGGGTGGTCTGTGGGCGCGGGAGGTGGGCGCGATGGCGGGGGTTTACCTGCCGCTCTTGCCGATGGCGCATCAGTATCTGGTCACCGATGATATCCCCGAGATCATGGATATCCTGAAATCGGGCCGCGAATTCCCGCATGTGATGGACCCCGGCGGCGAAAGCTATTTGCGGCAGGAAGGTCGGGGGCTGTGCATCGGCTTTTATGAAAAGCCCTGCGAGCCGTGGTCGGTCGATGGCACGCCGTGGGATTTTGGCCATGAGCTTTTGAACGAGCAATTCGACAAGATCGAGGATTCGGTCAATTTCGCCTATCGCCGCTTTCCTGTGCTGGAACGGTCTGGCGTGAAGCGGGTGATCCATGGGCCATTTACCTTTGCCCCCGATGGCAACCCGCTGATCGGGCCAGTGCCGGGGTTGCGCAATTACTGGAGCGCCTGCGCTGTGATGGCGGGCTTCTCCCAGGGCGGCGGGATGGGGCTGGCCTTGGCGCAGTGGATGATCGAGGGCGAGGTGGAGCGTGACCCGCGCGGCTTTGACGTGGCGCGGTTCGGCAACTGGACCTCCCCCGGCTATACCGTGCCGAAGGTCATTGAAAACTATCAGATGCGGTTCAACGTGAGTTACCCGAACGAGGAACGGCCTGCCGCGCGGCCCTTCCGCACCACGCCGATGTATGAGGTGTTTGACGGGATGAATGCGGTTTGGGGCCAGCAATATGGGCTGGAGGTGGTGAATTACCACGCCCTGCCCGGCGAGCCGCGCTATGAGACGCCGACCTTTGCCCGGTCGAATGCCTGGGAAGCGACGCGGCAAGAGGTTTTGGCCGTGCGCGAAGGCGTGGGCATCAATGAGGTGCAGAATTTTGGCAAATACCGGGTGACGGGGCCAAAGGCGCGGGAATGGCTGGACCGGGTGATGGCGGGCGTGATCCCCAAGCCGGGGCGGCTGTCGCTGACGCCGATGCTGGCCCATTCGGGCAAGATCATCGGGGATTTCACCGTCTCTTGCCTGTCGGAGAGGGCAGTGTGGTCGAGAATATCTCGGACGCGCGGTCTGGGTTCCAGATCGCGGGGCCAAAAGCGCGGGAGTTGCTGGCGCGGGTGACGCGGGCGGATGTGAGTGCCGAAGCCTTCAAGTTCATGGATGTGCGGCGCATGACCGTGGGCATGGCCAATTGCATCGTGCAGCGCGTGAGTTACACCGCCGATCTGGGGTTCGAGATTTTCACCGTGCGGCATCTTTGGGAGGTGCTGAACGCAGCAGGCAAGGACCTTGGGCTGCGGCCCTTTGGGATGCGGGCGATGATGAGCCTGCGGCTGGACAAGTGGTTCGGGTCTTGGGGGCGCGAATTCAGCCCGGATTACACGCCTGCGGAAACGGGCTTGGACAAGTTCATCCGGTGGAACAAGGGCGATTTCATCGGGCGGGCGGCGGCCTTGGCGGAAAAGGAAGCGGGGCCGAAACGCAGGCTTGTGTCTTTCGTCGTCGAGGCGGATGGGGCCGATGTGGTGGCATGGGAGCCGATTTGGCTTGAGGGTGCAGTAGTGGGCTTCTGCACCTCGGGCGGGTTCAGCCATTGGACGGGGAAATCCGTGGCCATGGGCTTTTTGCCCGCCGACCGCGTGACCGATGGGCTGGCTTGCGAGATTGAAATCTTGGGCGAACGGCGGCCTGCGCGGGTGCATCTGGCGCCCCTGTGGGATGACGGGGGCCGGATGCGGGGCTGAGCGCTGAGCGAAGGTTCGGGGATGCGATGCCGCATCCCCGTTCCCACCCTTGTCATTCGGGGTCTTGCCCCCAAGATTACGTGCATGACCGAAGACCACCTGCATATCCTTGTGCTTGCTGCCGGGGCCTCGTCCCGCATGGGGCCGCGGGACAAACTGTTGGAAGAGGTGGCGGGTGCGCCGCTTTTGGTCCGCATCGTGCGTCTTGCGCTGGAGACGGGGGTTCAGACCTGTGTTGTGCTGCCGCCCGACCGCCCGCTGCGCAAGGCGGCACTTGCGGGGTTGCCAGCCTATTTGGTGATCGCTGAAAAGGCGCGCGACGGCATGGCCGAAAGCCTGAAGGCGGGGCTGGCGCATGTGCCGGAGGGGGCGGATGTGCTTTTGCTTTTGGCCGATCTGCCCGAGATTCACGGCGAAGACCTTGCCGCGATGATCGCCGCCCACAGGGCGAATCCGGGGCGCATTCTGCGGGCGACATCCGAAGACGGGGTGCCGGGGCATCCGGTGATCTTTCCCGCGCGCTTTCGCCCGGCCTTGATGGCGCTTTCGGGAGATCAGGGCGCGCGGGACATTCTGCGCGCCGAACGCGCAGGGACGATAGCCGTTCCCCTGCCCGGCCAGCGTGCGGTCACTGATCTGGACACGCCCGAAGACTGGGCCGCATGGCGCGCGCGGAACGGGCGTTGATGCCTTAGGCAGCGAGGAGCACGCGCGCCTCATGGGCCAAAAGGCTTGGCCGCGCGGCGGTATAGCTTTTCGGGTTGCCGGCCAGTTCGGGGAAAAGGTCCAGCACCTCGTCGCGCTGCGCATCCTCCATCCCGTTCAGCACCGCAGCCCCCGGCTGGAAGCTTTCGGTCCAGCAGCCATTGGCCAGAATGATCTCGTGCTGGTCAAAGAGCATGTGAATATAGGTCACACCGCGCGGCAGGACCGGGCCAATGCCGCCTTGCCCCGCAAGATGGCGCGCGGCGACCAACACTTCGGTTTCGCCGAAAAGCACTTCGGGCATCGACCCTTCGATCAGCATGCGGTGTTGTGGAGACACGATCAGATCGCGCGCAGGAGCGCAGGGGCCGAGGCTGCCCGCAGGCAGGCGGATCGGGCAAAGTGCGGGCCGGGCAATCAGGGTGGCGAGGCTGAGGCGTTTCTGCCCGATCCAGCGGATCGGCTGGACGCCGTGATCGCGGGTCAGGACCAGATCACCTTCGACCAAGGTTTCGATCTTGCGCGGGCCAAAGGGGGTCAGGATGTCGGTGCCCGGGGTGAAGCAGGGCACGACCGTCTCGATATCGGCAAATGTGAGCGTGCCGACCACATTTCCAAAGGAATCAAGGAATTGGACGGTTCCATTTTCGGAATCGTTCGGGTCATAGATGATATTGGTGCCCGCCCAGCCCCAAGCGCTGAGGTCAAGGACATCCTCATCGGTTCCTGTATCGCCGCCGTCGATGAAATCGCCGAAATCGGAAGCATCGCCTGCGGCGACAATGGAGTCCTGCCCGGCACCGCCGAAAAGTTGATCGGCCCCGCCGCCGCCAAACAGCGTGTCATTACCGTCATCACCAAAGAGGATGTCTGCGCCATCGCCGCCAAAGAGGCTGTCGTTTCCTGTGCCGCCATAGAGCGTATCGATCCCCGCCCCGCCATAAAGCACATCATCATCGCCTTCGCCGGAGAGCTGGTCGTTATCGGCATCGCCAAAGAGCGTGTCGTTGCCATCACCGGCCCAGATCGTGTCATTTCCTGCGCCTCCATAAAGGAGGTTGGTCCCGGTCAGGATTGTTCCGGAGATATCGTCGATGACATCATCCCCGGCGCCGCCGAAAACGGTGTCATTGCCCGCGCCAAAGACGATTGTATCGGCGCCGTCTCCACCATCGATGGAGTCATCGCCCGCGCCGCCTTCGATCAGGTCATTGCCGCCCCCGCCGAGGATGACATCTGCCCCATCGCCCCCAAAGAGGCGGTCAGCATCATCGCCCCCATCAAGGGTATCGTTGCCCGTGCCCCCGAAGATCGTATCAAGCCCGGTGCCGCCAATCAGCGAGTCATCGCCCGCGCCGCCGTTGATGGAGTCGTTTCCGGCGCCCCCATCGATGACGTCATTGCCGGTATAGACACCCGTGCCGATATGGGTGGTGTTGTTGGTCAGGCTGTTCCATGTGGTGCTGCCGGGAAGTTGGAAATCGGCGGAAAGCACTTGCTGGCCCGCGTTTTCCCAGACGCGAATTTCGATCGTATAGCTTTCGCCCGCCGCCAGCGTGACACTACCCTGACGGGTGGTGGCAGCCTGGTGAAAGTCGTTGTTCAGAAAGGTCAGCCCGGTTTGCCCGGTGGATTGGCTGTTCCATGTGAGCGGCGCGCCCGAGGAATTCAGAAGCCGGAGGGTGGAGCCATCGTCAGATGTGGTGCGGAACGTATAGGTTCCAGCCGTGGTGGCGGTGAAGGTCGCCGTATAGATGATACCGAAATCTTCGGGGTTTGACGAACTGCTGCCACGCGCTGCATTGACTTGGTTGATCAGGTTGAAATCGGTCGCAAGGCCAGACCCGCGAAGGGTGCCGCTTTCGATGGTAAAGGCCTGGCCATTGTCCGAGGAAAAGTTGCGGTCATAGACGCGGTAGCCCCAAGTGCTGACGCGGTCGAGATCGGCTTCGATCACATCATTTCCAGCGCCGCCAAAGACCGTATCGTTTCCGGCGCCGGCAAAGATGGTGTCATTGCCGCCATTGGCGATGATGCTGTCATTACCTGCAAAACCGGAAACGGAATCGGCAGTGGTGCTGCCGTTCAGCGTGTCATTCCCCCCAGTTCC
>JALOTC010000190.1 GCA_025458085.1 Cypionkella sp.
GATCCACGACACGCGCGCCTCAGGCTTTCGCCAAAGGCGCGTTCGCGCGCCTCTATTGGATCTGCTGCCCGTTCACAAAGATCGATCCGCCTTCACGCGCTTCGATCTTGGAGGTCAGCACGTCCTCGCCTGCGGACTGGCCGAACATCGCCATCATCATGCGCGCGCCCATGGCATCTTCCTGCGTCATAAGGCCAACCGCGATCAGCCCATCGATCAGGCGATTGCCACCTTCCAGCCGCAGGTCTGCGGTGCCAAGCGGCATCGGAGGCCCACCCATCGCAACCATCGCATTGTCAAAGGTAAAGCTGCCCGTCCCGGTCAGCGCCGCCCCCGCGATCTTGATACCAAGATCACGCAGGTCAAGCGACAGCGGTTCAGGATCGGCGACGGCCGCGCCAGTGGTTTCAGCATCCATCAGCGCTGGAAGATCCATCTTGATCTTTCCTGCCATATCGATCGACAGACTCGCCGGATCCCGAGGCAAGGCGCCGGCAGGGTCAAACATCGCCCAAGCGGCATCGCCAACCGTGACATTCTCCAATTTCATCGCAACTTGATAGTCGCCACCATCAGGGGCGACCACCGGAACCGCCAAGGTGAAGGACAAGTTATCCATAGACATCGGAATGGCCTCGGGCATGCCCATCGGCGTCACCTGCAGAGAAAAGCCCGGTGCCTCTGACCGCATGTTAATCGCGCTGCGATCCGCGCTGATCGACGTCGTACCCGGCTGCGCTTCATAGGTCATGGTCATCGGCAGTGCGGGGTTGCGCTCCGCCAACGTCCCCTTGGACAGGCCCTGACTGATCTGAGCCGACAAGGCCAGACCTTGGTTCAAGGCGGTCGTGAAAGCCCCCGGCGCATCCAGCGTGGCCAAGTCCACCCCGGCAGGCACAGTCAGTTTGCCCGACAGGTTCAGGGTGGCGGTTTCGCTGGTCTGGGTCTGGTCAATGGAGAGCGCAGGATCGACTTGGGTGACATCATAGGCGGCACGGGCGACGGAAAAATCTACCGTCATGCCATCCGCAACGCGGCCATAACTCGCCTCTAACCCCTCCAGCGCGACAGAACCAGACGTCTTGCCGCCTTGGCCCGCCTCACCCGAAGGCACATCAAAGGCAACTTTCAGCGCATCCGCAAAAACGGCATAGCCAAGCCCTGCCTCATCCTCGAAAACGCTGACCGACAGTTCCTGATCCTCGATCGTCACGCTGCCCGCCGGACCGGGGTTTACCTTGATATCCGTTGGGAAGAAGGCAACTGATCCGTCCTCCTGCCCTTCGATCGACATTTCGGCAATGGTCACCGCTGCCGGCCCACCAGTCGGCCCCACGCTCACCCCGTTCAGAATGATCATGCCATCTTCGCGCACTTCCGTCGCGGCATTGATATCCAGACCGCCTTGCGCCGCAAGCACACGAAGATCGGCCCAGACCTCTTCTACCGTAAGTGCAAGGGCGGACGTGCCTGAAAGCAAAAGCGCCAAAGGCGCAGCGACAAAGAATGACTTCGCGGGCATGAATGATCTCCTGAACACTGCGGCAATGACACAGTATAGAGAACGCCATTCCGAAACGCAGCGCAAGCCGCCCACAACACTCGCGACAGGAAAAAACCAATCAACTGCCGCGATAGGTGGAATAGGCATAGGGCGAGATCAAAAGCGGCACATGATAATGCTGCGCCGCATCCGGCACGCCAAAGCGGATCGGGATCTGGTCCAGAAACAGGACGCCCGCACCCGCCTGCCCCGTCGCCCGCAGGTAATCGCCCGCGTGAAACACAAGCTCATAGCTGCCGGCCTGCAAGGCATCCCCGGTCAGAAGCGGGGCATCCGTCCGCCCATCGGCATTCGTCTCCACCTCCATCAACCGCACCCGCGCCTCCCCCTCAAGGCGGTAGAGCGCAATCCGCACCCCGCGGGCGGGCCGCCCGAGTGCGGTATCCAGAACATGTGTCGATAGTCGGCCCATTTGCATCTCCCTCTTCGCTGTTGCGCATCTCAGCACGAAATCCATGCTCTGACGACTGTCGGCAGAGCGCAAATCTCTTTCCTGAAAAAATTGAAAAACGCGCGGGATTTTCTGGATACTCTCAAGTCCAGACTGAAAGTGAGCGCAATGACCCGATACCCGCGTGACTTCCGTGGCCATGGCCCCACCCCGCCCGATGCCCAATGGCCCGGCGGGGCCAAGATCGCCGTCTCCATCGTCCTCAATTACGAGGAAGGCGGAGAGAATTGCCTTCTGCATGGCGATGCCCAATCCGAAGCCTTCCTCTCCGATATCGCCGGCGCGCAACCTTGGCCCGGAATGCGGCATTGGAACATGGAGTCGATCTATGACTATGGCGCGCGGGCGGGCTTCTGGCGGTTGCACCGCCTTTTCACCGAACGCGCCATCCCGCTGACCATCTATGGCGTGACCACAGCCCTCGCCCGCAACCCCGAGCAAGTCGCCGCGATGAAGGCCGCAGGCTGGGAAATCGCCAGCCACGGGTTGAAGTGGGTCGATCACCGCGACATGTCGGAGGCGGAAGAGGCCGCCCAGATCGCCGAGAGCTTTCGCCTGCACGAAGAGGTGGTGGGAGAGGCCCCGCAGGGCTGGTACACCGGCCGGTGCAGCGTGAACACCGTGCGGCTCACGTCCGAAACCCGCAAACTCGCGTGGATTTCCGACACCTACGATGACGACCTGCCCTATTGGCGCGAATATGGCGACCATGACCAGTTGGTCATCCCCTACACGCTCGAAGCCAATGACATGCGCTTTGCCACCGCGCCGGGCTATATCACGGGCGAACAGTTCTTCTCCTACCTCAAGGACAGCTTCGACACGCTCTATGCCGAAGGCGCGGCGGGCGCGGCCAAGATGTTCTCCATCGGCCTGCACAACCGCCTCATCGGGCGGCCCGGCAAGGTGGCGGGGCTGAAGCGGTTCCTCGATCACGCGCAAGGCCACGCGGGCGTCTGGTTCCCCCGCCGGATCGACATTGCCCGCCATTGGGCCGCCACCCATCCGCACCGCCGTTTCGAACGCCCTTCGCAAATGTCGCGCGCGCGCTTTGTCGAACGCTTCGGGTCCATCTTCGAACATTCGCCCTGGATCGCCGAACGCGCCCATGCGCTGGAACTCGGCCCCGCGCATGACTCGGCCCTTGGCCTGCACAATGCGCTCACGCGCATGTTCCGGAGCGCCTCGCCCGAGGAACGCTTGGGCGTCTTGCGCGCGCACCCCGATCTTGCGGGCAAACTCGCCCAAGCACGCAGGCTCACGCCCGAATCCACCGCCGAACAGGCCAGTGCCGCGCTCGATGCCCTGACCGATGCCGAACGCGCGGCCTTCGAGACGCTCAACACCGCCTATGTCGCCAAGCACGGCTTCCCCTTCATCATCGCCGTGCGCGACAACACCAAGGACCCGCCTGCCGGCAAGTCGAACGCATCGCCGAACTGCGCCTGAAGGACATCCTGCCATGAGCCCCTATCACTTCCCCCCCGGCGGCCTGCCCCCGCAAACCGCCCTGATGACCGGCCGCGCCGTCTTTACCGAGGCTTATTGCGTCATCCCCAAGGGCTGCTTTTCCGATATCGTGACCAGCTTCCTGCCGGGCTGGACCGGCACCCGCATGTGGCTGATCGCCCGCCCGCTGAGCGGATTTTCCGAAACCTTCAGCCAATATGTGATGGAAGTGCAGCCCGGCGGCGGCTCTGACGCCCCCGATGCCGAAGACGGCGCGGAACATGTGCTCTTTGTCACCGATGGCCTGCTCACGCTCACCATCGATGGCGAAGGCCACGAACTCGATGCCGGTGGCTATGCCTATATCCCCCCCGGCAGTCGCTGGACGCTTCTGGCCGAAGGCACGGGGCCTGCCCGCTTCCACTGGCTGCGCAAACTCTACGAACCCGCGCCGGGGGTGGATCGCCCCACCGCCTTCGTCACCAACGAACGCACCCTAAAGCCGATCGCCATGCCCGATACCAACGGCACTTGGGCCACGACCCGCTTTGTCGATCCGACCGATCTGCGCCATGACATGCATGTCAACATCGTGACCTTCCAACCCGGCGGCCTGATCCCCTTCGAAGAAACCCATGTCATGGAACACGGGCTGTTCGTGCTGCAAGGCAAGGCCGTCTATAAACTCAACCGCGACTGGGTGGAGGTCGAGGCAGGCGATTTCATGTGGCTGCGCGCCTATTGCCCGCAGGCCTGCTATGCCGCGGGCCCCGGCCCCTTCCGCTATCTGCTCTACAAGGATGTCAATCGCCACGCCAAGCTGCGCGGTCCCGGTGCCTTTGGCCCGGCCCGATGATCTTCATCTGTTTCCAAATATCCCACGGGGGTCTGGGGGTGTGAAACCCCCAGTCCCGGCCAGCCAAAGGCGCAGCCCATGCCCACCCTCACGCCAGCCCCCCTGACCGCCGCCGCCTTCGCCCCCTTTGGCGAGGTGCTGGAGGCCACAGGCGATTTCCGGCTGATCAATGACGGCTGGTGCCAACGCCACCACGACCGCGCGCACCTCGATTTCGGGCCAGAGGGCCGGGCGGGAATTTCCGTTTTCCACGCCCGCCCCCGCAGCCTTCCCTATAGCTTCGACCTCATCGAACGCCACCCCGAAGGCAGCCAGGCCTTCCTGCCGATGACCGAACACCCATTCCTCGTGATCGTGGCCGAAAGCCCCGACCACAGCCCCCGCGCCTTTCTCACGAATGGCGCGCAAGGCATCAATCTGCGGCGCGGCACATGGCACGGGGTCCTGACCCCCCTCCATGCGCCGGGCCTCTTCGCGGTGGTGGACCGGATCGGCCCCACCCCGAACCTCGAAGAATTCCGGTACCCAGACCCCTGGACCGTGATCGCGCCCTGAGGAGGGGGCGTGCCTAACCGGACGACGCCAGGGAGGGGCGGTGTCGAGACGGCGCGAAAAATCAGCCCCCGAGGGAAAGGAAATTTCGGATGAACACTTCCGTTCACCCGGTGGATGAGCTTTTGCCGCCACCAAAGCTGTTTACACTCGGCCTCCAGCATGTGCTGGTCATGTATGCCGGTGCCGTGGCCGTGCCTCTGATCGTGGGGCGCGCGCTGAAACTCCCGCCCGAGGATGTCGCCTTCCTGATTTCCGCAGACCTCTTCGTCTGCGGGATCGTGACGCTGATCCAATCCTTCGGGGCGACCCAATGGTTCGGCATCAAACTGCCGGTGATGATGGGCGTGACCTTCGCCGCCGTTGGCCCGATGATCGGCTTTGCCAATATGCAAAGCGGCTATGAAGGCGCGCAGGCGATTTTCGGGGCCATCATCGCCGCAGGCTTCATCTCGATCCTGATCGCGCCGCTGATCTCAAAAATGCTGCGCTTCTTCCCGCCCGTGGTGACCGGCACGATCATCCTTGTGATCGGGGTCAGCCTGATGCGCATCGGCATCAACTGGATCTTCGGCAACCCTGTCGGCCCAACCGCACCCCAGGTGGTGGACCCGGCCCATGCCGAATGGCTGAAAGCCGTGACCGAAGGTGCCGCCGCAGGGGCCATCACCGGCCTGCCCGAAGTGCCGCAGGGCCTTGCCCTTGCGCCGAAGATGAACAACCCCGCCTATGCGCCCTTGGGCAATGTCGCCATCTCGGCCATCGTTCTGGTCGCCATCCTTGCGATTGCCAAATTCGGGCGCGGGTTCGTGGCGAACATCGCCGTGCTTCTGGGCATCATCATCGGCGGCGTGATCGCCGTTGCCTTGGGCAAGATGCATTTCGACAAGGTGGGCGAAGCCGCATGGTTCGGCATGATCACACCCTTCCACTTCGGGATGCCGACCTTTGATCTGGTGATGATCCTGACCATGACATTGGTGATGATCGTGGTGATGATCGAATCCACCGGCATGTTCCTCGCGCTCGGCGATATCACGGGCAAGAAGGTGGATCGCACCATGCTCTCCGCCGGCCTGCGCACCGATGGTCTGGGCACGGTGATCGGCGGGGTTTTCAACACCTTCCCCTATACCTCGTTCAGCCAGAACGTCGGCCTCGTCGGCGTGACCGGGGTGAAAAGCCGCTTCGTCTGCGTGGCGGGGGGGATCATCATGATCGTCCTAGGCCTGATGCCCAAGATGGGCGCGCTGGTGGAATCGGTGCCGACCATGGTGCTGGGCGGCGCGGGCCTTGTGATGTTCGGGATGGTCGCGGCCACCGGCGTGCGCATCCTCGCAGGCGTCGATTTCGCGAAAAACCGCAACAACCTCTTCATCGTCGCGGTGTCCATCGGCTTCGGGATGATCCCGCTGATCGCGCCCAACTTCAAAATGTGGATGCCCCACGGCCTGCACCCGCTGATCGAAAGCGGCATCCTTCTGGCGTCGATCTCTGCCGTCGCGCTCAATGCCTTCTTCAACGGGGCCAATGCCACCGCGGAAGAGGCCAAGGGCGCGGCAATGGTGGCGGACCACTAATCCCCAGCGCTTGCCACAAAGCAGCGGCCCGAGGGCACAGACCAGCACGGCGCCCCGCCAACCCGGCCGGGCGCCGTTTCCATGTCAAACCGAA
>JALOTC010000191.1 GCA_025458085.1 Cypionkella sp.
TCAAGGATCGCCTGCTCGGGCGCGCTTCAATTGCTCAGCTCCTTGGTGGAAAACGTGCCCTTAGGCATTTAAACGGTAATGTAAGTGAAAGTGCCGCCATTATCGGCATCCAACCTGATCCCGAAGGTCATTTCCCTGCCTTGGCAGCCAGAGCGGCGTCGCGCATCTGGCTAAGCGTCTGGCGCGGCGTGAGTGCTTCGGGGCTGATGTCGAGGTCGAGAACCGCCCCTGTGCGCGAGGCCCGCGCGCGGGCAAAGGCCGCGCGGAAATCTTCGGTTCGCGCCACCCGCTCGGCGTGATAGCCGTAAGCCTGCGCCAACATGACGAAATCGGGGTTGTGCAGATCGGTGCCCGACACCCGCGCGGGATAGTGGCGTTCCTGATGTGCCCGGATGGTGCCATATGTGCCGTTGTTCAGGATCAGCACGATCGGCTGCGCCCCGGCTTGCATCGCCGTGCCCAGTTCCTGGCAAGTCATCTGGAAATCGCCGTCCCCGGCAAAACAGACGACCGTGCGCTCAGGATAAGCCACCTTGGCCGCCACCGCCGCTGGCATGCCGTAGCCCATCGCCCCCGACTGCGGTGCCAGAAGCCGCGCATTGGGGCCGAACTTGAAGAACTTGTTCGGCCAGACGGTGAAATTGCCCGCACCATTGGTCAGGATCACATCTTCGGGCAGCACCTCGCGCAGATGCTCTGTCACCAGCCCCATGTCCACAGGCGAGGGCTGCGGCGGCAGGGCAAAGGTCGCCTCGTAATCTCCCCGCGCCCGCGCACGCCAATCGGCCCAATCGCCCCGAACCGGTGTTAGCGCGGCGGCAAAGGCGTTCGGCCCGGCGGGAATGCCCAAAGCCGGGATATAGATCTTGCCGATTTCCGCCGCCGAAGCATGGACGTGGATGATCTTCTGGCGCGGCACCGGCACCTGGAACAGCGTGTAGCCTTCGGTCGAAATCTCGCCGAACCTTGTGTTCAGCGCCAGCACCACATCCGCCTCGGCCATCGTCTTGCGCACACCCGCCGCCAGACCCAGCCCCAGGTCGCCCGCATAGCAGGGCGAGTGGTTGTCGAACATGTCCTGATAGCGTAGCGCCGCCACCACGGGGATGTTGGACGCCTCGGCAAACGCCTGCAAAGCCGCCTTTCCCGCTGCGTTCCAGTTGCACCCGCCCAGCAAAATCGCCGGGCGCTGTGCGCTTGCCAGCAGCGCCAGCGCCTCGCGCAGTGCCCCCGGTTCCGGCGCCGGTTCGGCAATGCGGGCCGGGCCACTAAGCGGTTCGGACATGCAGACACCGCTCAGGATATCCTCCGGCAGCGCCACTACCACTGGCCCCGGTCGCCCGGTCAGCGCCGTCGTCCAGGCCCTTGCCAGAATCTCTGGAATCCGATCCGCATCGTCGATTTCGACCGCCCATTTCGCCATGGTTCCGAACACCGCGCGATAGTCGATTTCCTGAAATGCCTCACGGCCTTTCATGTCGGTACCGACCTGACCGACGAAGATGATCATCGGCGCCGAGTCCTGCATCGCGGTGTGAATGCCAATGGACGCATTCGTCACCCCAGGGCCGCGCGTCACGAAGCACAGCCCCGGCTGGCCCGTCAGCTTGCCGTAAGCTGCCGCCATGAAGGCCGCGCCGCCCTCGTTCCGGCACAGCACGAAATCAAGCTGTCCTTGCGTGTCATGCAACGCATCCAGCACCGCCAGATAGCTTTCCCCCGGCACGCCAAAGCCCTTGCGCGCGCCCAGCGCCACCAGGCTTTGCACCAGAAGCTGACCACCGTTTCGCATTGCGCCCCCCAACACCCGTTTTTCGCATCCTGACCCGTTCCGTCACCAACGGAAATCAAGAATTTCGGGCAATCGACAAGTTCTTCTTGCCAATCGTCAGCGGGAAGTGCGCGGGGCTTTCGATCTCGATGCAAGAGACCAGCGCAGTTGATCAACGTGGATGATCACGGGACTGCTCGAAAAACCGGACAATGCGGGCCGCGATCACGTTGGTATCTGCCGGTAGCGCCACCGATGCCCTGGCCCTGTCGGCAACATCCTGGGGCAGTTTGGGCCCATACTCCGACACAAGAGCGGCTGCAAAGTCCGGCGTCATTTCGGGGTGATATTGCGTTGTCAGAACGGACTGCCCGATGCGAAAGGCCCCGATCGGGCATTCCGCATTGCCGCCCACCGCCTCGGCCCCCTTGGGCAGGACTGTGACCTGTTCAGAATGGGCCGCATAGAGGCGAAGGGGTTTCCCCTCCATCTCGGTCCTGACCACCCCGAACACCCATCCACCCGGGTTCTGCGCGACTGTCCCTCCCAGCGCCAAGGCAATTGCCTGATGGCCGAAGCAGGCCCCGAACATCGGGGTGCCTTTCGCATGAAGGTGACGAATCAGCTTCAGCAGACGTGGCACCCACGGCGCTGTGTCATGCACCGACGCCGGGCTGCCTGTGATAATGACTCCATCGAAGACGGCAGACCCTTCTGGGAACACATCGTCTTTCACAGGATAGATGCTGAACTTCCAGTCAGGCCGCAAGGGGCTCAGAAGGTTGGTGAATTTCTCGCCGTCCCTTGGCCATCGGGCGGCGAAATCGCTGTCGTCCGTATTGGTCATAAGGATCGCGATGTGCATTTCCTGCGGCCTTTACATAATTATGAACGTGTTTAGTATATTTATAAAGCAGCATCAGGCAAGGATGGCGTCATGACGGTCTGGACCCCCACCGACAACGGCTACGCAGACCTGACCAGCCACGACACCTTTACCCAAGGCCCTCCACACAACACATTTGCCCGACTGCGCCGCGACGATCCGATGCACTGGACGGAATATGCCCAAGGGCAATCCTTCTGGTCCGTGACCCGCCATGCCGACATTCTGGAACTGAACGGCAAGCCAGACCTCCTTTCCTCGGCGCGCGGCATCCGAATGGAAGACCAGACCTACGAGGAATACCTGGCCCGCCGCACCTTTCAGGAAACAGACGCGCCCGAGCATATGCAGACCCGCATGAAGGTGATGCGCGCGTTCTCGAAGCCTGTCATCGCCCAGTTCGAGCCTTTGATCCGCGATCTGTGCGGCCCGATCCTGGATGAAGCGCTGGCAAAGGGCACGTTCGATGCGACGAAAGACATTGCCCGCCAGTTGCCCATGCGGATGCTGGGCCGGATCATCGGCACGCCCGATGAAGACCTGCCCTGGCTGGTGGAAAAGGGTGACGCGCTGATTGCCAACACCGACCCGGATTTTACCACCCATGTCCTGGACAAGATGACCACGGACGAGTTTCGGATGATGCCTTTCAACTCTCCCGCCGGGGCCGAGCTATATGTCTATGCCCGCGACCTGCTGGCGCGGAAAGAGGCCAGCGGCGACACCTCGGGCATCCTGCCACTGATC
>JALOTC010000192.1 GCA_025458085.1 Cypionkella sp.
GGATGACCCGACGCTGGTGATGCGGCTTTATGACGGGACGATCATTCCCGCCAATCGCCATGTCGGACCGGCCGAGGTGGAGGCGCGTTTGGACCGGCTTTACCGGCCCTATCACGCGGCTTTGGGGCGGCTGGCCGAGGGGCGGGCGCTGTTGGCCATTCACAGCTTTACCCCCTGCCTGAAGGGGCGCGCGCCCCGGCCTTGGCATGTCGGCATCTTATATAGTCATCTGGATGCGCGGCTGTCGCGGGCGGTGATCGACCTTCTGCGCCATGAGGCCGATCTCTGCATCGGCGATAACGAGCCCTATTCCGGGCATCTGCCCGGCGATGCGGTGGACCGCCATGCCTTGCGGCATGGGCGGCACAATACCTTGGTTGAACTGCGCAATGACCTGATCGCCACGCCCGAATCGCAAGGGATTTGGGCGGAAAGACTGGCCCCCATTCTGCAGGCGGCCTTGGTGGAGGTGACTGGCTGACGCCATGGGGGGCGACAATCGCGCAGAAGCCTTGGCGATTGTCGCAGGGCCACGGAGATGTGGCACGCAAAGGTTGACTTAATCTGCGGCTTCATCACGCTTTGGTGTGTGGTTGTGTAAAGGGTGCCGCTGTCATGGAATTGCTTTTGTTGATGCTTTTGCCCGCGGCCCTTTTGGGGGCGATGGGCGGTGGTGGCAGCGATGCGGAGGCGCCCGATCCGCAAGAGCCGGAGCAGGGCGGCGCGATCCGGGTCGGATCGCAGGATGATGAAAGCCTGCAGGGCGGGGCCGGGGACGATCTGATCTTTGCCGGAGGCGGGCCGGATGCCGTGAATGGTTCAGGCGGCAACGACATCTTGTTTGGCGAGGCGCAGGACGACCGGATGGAGGGCGGCGCGGGGGATGACATCCTGTTCGGCGGCTTTCATGACGATGCGCTGCGGGGCGGCGCCGATGATGACCTTTTGATGGGCGGGGCAGGGGCGGATACGCTTTCGGGTGAGGACGGGAATGACGTCATCATCGGCGGCAGCGATTTCGACCGGCTGTTTGGCGGTGCGGGGGATGATGTGGTGTCGGGCGTGGAGCTTCGGCCGGAGGATCGTGGGGACCCGCAACTGGGGCAGGTGGTCGATCAGATGATGACCTTGGTTGAGCTGCGCCACGGGGCTGAGGCAGCCGAGCAGTTTTCCGCGCGGATCGAGCGGTCTGTGCTGTCGTCCAATGTCCCGGAGCAGACACCGGAAAATTCTGGTCTGGTCCTTGGGTCTGATGTGGTTGAGGGCGGGGCGGGGAACGATACGCTGTTTGGCGATGAAGGCGACCTCTTGCGGGGGGGCGAAGGCAGTGATCGGTTTATTGTCGTGCATGTGCCCGAGTCAGAGCCGGTCACGATTGCAGATTTCGCTGAGGATGACCTGATTTCCTTGGATATGGGCGATGCAGCGGGGCCTCTTGGCTTTACCCGGGTGGATGAGGGGGTTCTGATCACGGTGGGGGATGCCGCTGTTGCGGTGGTGCTGGGCATTTATGACCCCGCGCAGCTTGTGCCGCGGGTGACCTTGGCCCCGGATGCGGCAGGGGGTGGCCCGCTCTCTTGATGTTGGGCGGGGCTTGGGCCATTTCTTGCCGGAGGATGCCGTGCAAGATGCGCTTGCCGAAAGAGGAGGCCCGCATGTCCCAGATCGACGACCAGACCCGAATCGAGCTTGAAGCCGCGGCCTTTCGGGCGCTGATGCACCATTTGCTGGAAAAGCGGCCTGAGGTGCAGAATATCGATCTGATGAACTTGGCCGGGTTCTGCCGGAATTGCCTGAGCCGCTGGTATCAGGAGGCGGCACAGGCGCGGGGGCTGGAGATGGGCAAAGAGGAAGCGCGCGAGATCGTTTACGGCATGCCCTATGCCGATTGGGTGGCGCGGAATCAGACCGAGGCGGATGCGGCAAAAAAGGCCGCTTTTGCAAAGGCTTTTGCCGAGAATGTTGGGGGTTCCGACAAGGGGTGATGGCGCGGTGTTCACCCCGTGTGAACAATCTGCGCCTTGCCGCGAACTGTTGAGGATTGCGGCAAAATTCTGACGAAAAGTTGAATAGATTTTGACATCACTCTGCCGCGCCCGTTTTATGCGAACGGGTGGTTGGCGTAGCCGTTCATCTGGGCGTTCGTCTGGGTCGGTGCGTCGGTTTTTACTGAGTGTGGTGTATCATGGAATTGCTGTTTCTGCTTCCCCTTCTTCTGCTTGGAAGCTTGTTCGCCGGTGGGTCTGGTGATGGTGGCGGAGAGGACAGTGGGGGCGGGGGTGCCCGAACGGGAACCGAAGGGGACGATACGCTTGGCGGTGGCCCCGGTGCCAATGTGATTGATGGCTTGGCGGGCAATGACCTTCTGAACGGCTTTGGCGGGCGTGACGACGTGGATGGTGGCGCGGGAAGCGACACGCTGCGCGGTGGCAATGGTGCCGATACGCTGGATGGCGGTGCGGGCGAGGATGTGCTGCAGGGCGGTTCGGCCGATGATCTGCTGGAAGGGGGCGATGGTGCCGACCGCCTGTTTGGCGGCGCGGGAGATGATGAGGCGCGCGGCGGTCTTGGGGCTGACTGGTTGATCGGTCTGGTCGGGAATGATCGGCTGTACGGGGGCGAGGAGGATGACACGCTCGATGGCGGTGAGGGCAATGACACGCTGGATGGCGGGGCGGGGCTGGATGTTCTGAACGGCGGGTTGGGCGATGACAATCTCTTGGGCGCGGAGGGCGATGATTCCCTCTTTGGTGATTTCGGCAATGATGAGTTGAACGGGGGATCTGGGGCAAACCGGCTTCTTGGCGGCGAGGGGGATGACCGTCTGACCTCTGTGTCCGAGGGGGATAGCCTGTTTGGCGGGGATGGGAATGACCATCTGATCTTTGCGGGACTGGGCGAGTCTTTTGCCGATTTGGGCAACGGGGCCGATCGGGTGGATGCGACGGGGGCGACGACGGCGCTTTCGGTCGATGGCGGCGCGGGCAATGACACGATCTTTACGAATGGGGCCGGCGATACGCTGAATGGCGGCGGGGATGATGACTATATCTTTTCCGGTGCCGGGGATGACTCGCTCTATGGCGGTTTGGGCGATGACACGTTGAACGGTGGTACCGGCAATGACCTGCTGGATGGCGGGCCGGGGAATGACACCTATGTGCTGGGAACCAATGGCGCCCGGGTGACTGCGGATGTGGTCAACGGGCTTCAGGTCGGCCGGGATACGATTGTGGGCAATGCGGGCGATGACGATGTGATCAATGCCGGGCTTGGGGCGGAACTGTCGGTGAACCTTGGCGAGGGGAATGACAGCTATCAGGGGCTGATCACCAACCGGGCCGATTTCACGCCGCGGGCCGCGGGTCAGGCCACGGTCTTTGGCGGGTTGGGCGATGACC
>JALOTC010000052.1 GCA_025458085.1 Cypionkella sp.
GGGCTCCACCACGAAGAACTGCTTGAGCCACAGAAGATAGCGCACATGCACCGGGTCATTCGCCCCCATGCTTTCCAGAATGCGCATGCGCACATCGGGCGGCACGGTCAGCGGGATCTGGCTAGCAGGCGAGCCGGGGGCCAGATCGACCAGCAGGAAGATCACCAGACTGATGAACAGAAGCGTCGGAATGGCCAAAAGCAGCCGACGGATCGTGTAGGTAAGCATATGGGCGATGCCTCGGGTCAGCAGTCACGGGAGAAGGAAAAAGGCGGGGGCGGCGAAACCGCCACCCGCCAAAGACCGGCGGTCAGATCACTTGATCCGATACCAATCAGAGGCATTCCAGAGTTCGGAATCCCAGACGTTCAGCACCACGCCCCCCAAGGTATTGGAATGGGCAGAGAGACGGCCACGATCCACCAGCGGGACGATGACATGGCTTTCCTTGGTCAGCATGTCGTTGAGTTTCTTGATGATCTCGGCCCGATCCGCGGTTTCGCGGGTCTGGAGGAGCTGCGCCACGAGCGCATCATAGGCCGGATCGCAGAAGCGGTTGACGTTTTCGCCCTGCCACTGGGTTTCGGGGCGCGGGGCCTTGTCGCAGGTATATTGCGCGACGTAAGGCTCCGGGTCCGTGCCGTCGAAGTTGTTGGCATACATTTCGACATCGGCATAAAACTTCTGGAAGGTATCGGGCGAACCCGGATCACCGCCAAAGAACACACCGGCATCGACCGTTTTCAACTCCACGCCCACGCCCAGTTCTTCCCACCAGCCCTTGATCACGGCTTGGAAGTCCTGACGGACCGGGTTGACCGAGGTCTGGTACAGAAGGCGCAGTTCCTTGCCATCCTTTTCGCGCACGCCATCGCCATTGGTGTCGACCCAACCGGCTTCTTCCAGCAGCGCCTTGGCACCGTCCATGTCCTGCGTCAGACATTCGGTATTGTCGCTGGCATAGATTGCAGGCGCCGGCACGAGGTTGCAGGTCGCACGGCCTGCCTCGCCATAGCCGATTTCCACCAGAAGGTTCCGGTCGATGGCCTTGGACAGGGCGTGGCGGACGCGGATATCGGACAGGATCGGATGCGGATGCTTGGCGGTGGAGCGTTCCCCCTCGGGTAGCGAGGGCGAAGGATCGGTCATGTTCATCTCGATCCGTTCGACGAGCGTGCCGAAGGCGGAAACGAACTGACCCTTGCCACCGGCCTTCATCTGGGCCTGAAGTTCGGGGTTGATCTGCGTGTTCCAGGCATAGTCGAATTCACCGGTTTCCATGACCGCGCGCGCTGCCCCTGCCGCATCGCCGCCGCCTTTGACCGAAACGGTCGCGAAAGCGGGCTTGGCCGGGTCGCGGTAATGCGGATTGGCCTCAAGCTCGACCGTGTCGTTCACCTTGAAGTCGACGACGCGGAAAGGGCCAGTGCCATGCGGCTTGAAATTCGCATCCGTGCAGGTGGGGGCCGCCGCGCCAAGGCAATTGGCGAATTGCGCCTTTTGCAGCACGGGCGAGGTCGCGCCCGACGGAGGCCACGCCTTCATAGCGTGCTGCCTGCGCGCAGCCCCCTTCGGGATGCATGCAATATTCGGCGGTGAAAACCACGTCATCGGCGGTGAAGGGCGTGCCATCCGACCACAATAGGCCCGGCTTCAGCTTCCAGGTGATCGAGGTGTAATCCTCGGCGATCTGGCCATTTTCCACAGTGGGAATCCCATCGGCCAGACGGGGAAAGACATTACCCTCTTGGTCAAAGCCCGCCAGCGGTTCCAGCACGAGGCTGCCGACTTCAACATCCTTCGTGCCGGACGACAGATAGGCGTTCATGATGGATACGGCCTGCGAATACAGGATCTTCACATTGCCATCTGCGCCGCGTTCGGCAAAAGCCGCCGGCGCAAAGGCCACGGCAGCCGCGGCGCCCAGAAGGGCGGTTCTCAGTTTCATTGTCTCACTCCTTGTTGGATAGGCTCGTTGGCTTGGGTTGCGCCGGTTGATCCTTGGGGCAGCGGGTGCAGAAGTTGCAGCCCTTGGGCGGATTGGCGGGGGAGGGCACGTCCCCCTTCAGGATGATCCGTTCCTTGCGCCGCGCGAGGCTTGGGTCAGGCTCTGGCACTGCCGACAAAAGCGCCTCGGCATAGGGGTGCAGCGGGCGGGCATAGAGGTCGTCGCGGGGGCTAAGTTCGGCGATCCGCCCCAGATACATCACAGCCACCCGATCCGCGATATGGCGGACCATCGACAGGTCATGGCTGATGAACAGATAGGTCAGGCCGAATTCATCCTGCAAATCTTCCAGCAGGTTCACCACCTGCGCCTGAATGGAGACATCCAGCGCCGCGATCGGCTCGTCACAAACGATGAAGCGGGGGTTCAGCGCAAGCGCCCGGGCGATCCCGATCCTTTGCCGCTGCCCGCCCGAAAATTCATGCGGGAAACGGTTGGCAAAACGGCGGTTCAGCCCCACGGCATCCATCAGGTCATAGACGCGCGCCAGTTTTTTGGCCTCGTCCCAGTCGGTATGTTCGGCCAAAGGCTCGCCGATGATGCGGGCGACCGTCATCCTTGGGTTCAGGCTCGCCTGCGGGTCTTGGAACACCATCTGCATCTGGGGGCGGGCTTTGCGCAAAGACTCGGCATCCAGTTTGGCCACATCTGTGCCGCCGATCACCACGCTGCCATCGGTGGGTTCGTAAAGCCTCAGGAGTGCGCGGCCGACGGTGGATTTCCCGCAGCCCGACTCGCCCACCAGCCCCAGGGTTTCGCCTTGCAGAATGTCGAAACTGATCCCGTCCACGGCCTTTACATCGCCGGTATGGCGGCGCAGCAGGCCAGTGTGGATGGGGAAATACATCTTGAGATCGCGCACCCGCACCAAAGGTTCGGCGGTTTGGGCCTTGGCCGTGGTCAGATCACGCATGGGCAGCCTCCGGCAGCGTCGCGCCGTCGGGCGACCAATGGCAGGCGACATCATGGCCATGCCCCACGGGGGCCCCATCCAGCGCGCGGCGGAGCGGGTTCTCCACCTCACATCGCGGTAGGGCATGGGCGCAGCGCGCACGGAAGGGGCATGCCTGTGGGGGACCGGAAAGGATCGGGGGCTGTCCATTGATCACTTGCAAGCGCGGCTCGCGCGCTCCGGTCAGCGCGGGGATCGTGCGCAGCAGCGCGCGGGTATAGGGATGGCGGGGGTTGCCGAACAATTCCTCGACCGGGGCCTGTTCCACCACCTGCCCGCCATACATCACCATCACCCGATCAGCGATCCCCGCGATCACGCCTCTTTGACGAGTTCGAGGATCTGGGCCTGAATCGTCACATCCAGCGCGGTCGTCGGTTCATCCGCGATCAGCACATCGGGGTCACAGGCCAAGGCGATGGCAATCATCACCCGCTGCCGCATCCCGCCCGAAAACTGGTGCGGATAGCTTGACAGACGCTTTCGCGCATCTGGGATGCCCACAAGCTCCAACAACTCCACCGCCCGCGCCAGTGCCTGTGCCTTGGTCATCCCCATATGGCGGCGCAGGGGTTCCATGATCTGGTCGCCCACGGTGAACACCGGGTTCAGGCTGGTCATCGGGTCTTGAAAGACGAAACCGACCTTTGCGCCCCGCACCTGGCGCAGGCCCGCGTCATCGAGTTTCAGCACATCCTGTCCGTTCAGAAGAACCTCTCCTGCCCGGATATCGGCGGGGGGCGAGGGCAGAAGCCGGATCAGGCTCATCATCGTGACCGACTTGCCCGATCCACTTTCGCCGACAACGCCCAAAAGCTCCCCGCGACGCAGGTGGAAGCTGACATCGTTAACGGCATGAACCTCGCCGCCACGGGTGCGGAACACGGTCTTCAGGCCCTTGACATCAAGGACCGGCGCGGCCTGATCGGCCATGGAACACTCCCCAGTGTTTTGTTATTATTATATTTTCCGGTCTTTCGGTCGTTGCCGTGCCAGATTGTTGGTCCAAGTGTTAGTTATTTTTTCTCATCCCGCAAGCGCCGAAATGCGCGCGCCCCTCATGGTTCTTGGCGGCCCTCGGCGGCTTGACCTTTGGGCCATGCCGCGCGCAGTCTGGCGCGCAAGAGGGGAGGGTCGGGCATGGTGAAGCGGCTATCGGCGCGGGAGATTCTGGACAGGCTTGTGGCCTTTCCGACGGTCAGCCGCGAGACGAACCTGCCTCTGATCGATTGGGTCGAGGGCTATCTGGCAAGTCATGGCATCGCCGCGCACCGCCAATGGCATCCCGAAGGGACCAAGGCCGCACTGTTTGCCCATGTCGGCCCATGGGAGGAAGGGGGCGTGGTCCTGTCCGGCCATACGGATGTCGTGCCGGTGGAGGGGCAGCCCTGGACCTCTGACCCTTGGGTGGTTACCGAACGCGACGGGCGGCTTTATGGGCGCGGTACCTGCGACATGAAGGGCTTTGATGCGCTGGCGATTTGGGCACTGGTCGAGGGCCACCATCGCGGCCTGACCCGGCCTTTGCAAATCGCGCTGTCTTATGACGAGGAAGTCGGCTGCACGGGTGGCCCGCCGCTGATTGCCGCGATGCAGGGCGTCGTGCCGCGCGCGGCAGATGTGATCGTGGGGGAGCCGTCGCGCATGGCTTGCGTGAATGGCCACAAGGGCGGCGCTGGCTATCGCGTCAAGGTCAAAGGGTTCGAGGTTCATTCCTCGCTTTTGCCCACCGGGGTTTCTGCGATCATGGAGGCGGCGCGGCTGATCCAATGGCTCAACGATCGCAATGCCGAAAATATGGCGCGCGAACCGGGGCCGGTGGCGGGGCTGTTCTTCCCGCCCTATACCACGCTCCATTCCGGCATGATCAAGGGCGGCACTGCCCATAACATCACTGCCGCCGATTGCGAATTCGTCATGGAATTCCGCATCGTGCCGGGGGATTCGCCAGAGGCATGGTATCAAGCATGGGAAGCCGAGGTTGCGCGGGTCGAGGCCGCGATGAAGGCGATCCGGCCCGAAGCAGGAATTACCTTGGAACGCTTCTTTGACCTTCCCCCGCTTGTGCCCGAAGCCAATGGCGGGGCAGAGGCGTTGATCCGTCATCTGACGGGAGCGAATTCCAGCCATGTCGTCAGCTATGGGACAGAGGCCAGCCAGTTCCAAGCGGCAGGCTATTCGGCGGCAATCTGCGGGCCGGGCGATATAGCCCAAGCCCATCAGCCCGATGAATATCTGGAACTGTCGGAATTCCGCGCAGGGCAGGATTTCATGGAACGCCTATTGTCCACCTTGGCCTAAGGCTTTGCTGGAACTCTGACCAATCGGTTCATTTTCTGGCCATCCGGGCTTGCGAAGCCGGTCGTTCCGGCCCACCATCCGCGCCAAAGAGGAGGGAGCGTCATGCCCGTCAAGAACCGATTTGCCGAACTTCTGCCCGAGATCACCGCATGGCGGCGCGACTTTCACGAACACCCGGAACTCTTGTTCGATGTGCATCGCACTGCGGGAAAGGTCGCGGAACTTCTGCGAAGCTTTGGCTGTGACGAGGTGGTGGAAGGCATTGGCCGGACCGGGGTGGTCGGCGTGATCCGGGGCAAGACGGATACGGCGGGCCGTGTGATCGGTCTGCGCGCCGATATGGATGCGCTGCCCATTCATGAACAGACGGGGGTCGAATATGCCTCCAAGACGCCCGGCAAGATGCATGCCTGCGGCCATGATGGGCATACCGCCATGCTGCTTGGCGCGGCCAAATACCTGGCCGAGACGCGCAATTTCGACGGCACCGCCGTGGTGATCTTCCAACCCGCCGAAGAAGGCGGCGGTGGCGGGCGCGAGATGGTGCAGGACGGGATGATGGACCGCTTTGGCATCCAAGAGGTGTATGGGATGCATAATATGCCCGGCATCCCGCTTGGCACCTTTGCGATCCGCCCCGGCGCGATCATGGCTGCCGCCGACCAGTTTGACATCACGCTGACCGGCAAGGGCGGCCATGCGGCGAAACCGCATGATTGCGTGGATACGACCGTGATCGCGGCCCATGTGATCGTGGCGCTGCAAACCATCGCCAGCCGGAATGTCGACCCGATGAAGCAGGTGGTCGTTTCGGTCTGCACCGTGCAGACCGACAGCACCGCCCATAACGTCATCCCGCAGGTGGTGAAGATGAAGGGCACCGTCCGCACGATGGACCCGAAGGTTCAGGATTATGTCGAGGCGCGTATTGCCGAGATCGTTTCGGGCGTGGCATCGGCCATGGGCGGGCGTGGAGAGGTGGCCTATCACCGTGGCTATCCGGTGACGATCAATTCCGAAGTGGAAACCGACCATGCCATCGCCGTTGCGCGCGAGGTGTCGGGAAAGGTCGATGAAAATACCGCGCCGCTGATGGGGGCCGAGGATTTCAGCTTCATGCTGAACGAACGGCCCGGTGCCTATATTTTCCTCGGCAATGGCGACACCGCGATGGTCCACCATCCAGCCTATAATTTCGACGACAATGCCATTCCCTTTGGCTCAAGCTGGTATGCCGGGATGGTCGAAGCACGGATGCCCGCAGCCTGACGGGGCAGGGGAGGGCGGCAGGAGAGATCCCGCCGCCCCTAGGCCTTAGTCGTAGCGCAAAGCCGTGGCCTTGCCGCGAAAGATCACATAGGCAAGGATCGTATAGCCAAGGATCACCGGCAGCACGATGAAAGTGCCGACAAGGATAATGGTCAGGCTTTCGGTGCTGGCCGCTGCCTCATAGATCGTCATCTTTTCCGGCACGACGTAAGGGTAGAAGCTATAGGCCATCCCCGCAAAGCCAAGCGCCATCAACCCGGTCGCCCCGGCAAAGGGGAACCATGCGAATTGATCGGTCTTTGTGGGCAGATGCCGCAGCGCCACCCACAAAAGCGCGATCAGCGCACCGGACATGATCGGCAAGGGCGCAAGGAACAGAAGTTCCGGAAAGCCAAACCACCGGTCAAAAATCCGCGGGCTGACGAGGGGCGTGGCCAGCGACACGGCCCCCATGCCGAGCACGACCCCCCAGATACCGCCCTTGGACCAGGCCACGGCCTTGAGTTGCAGGGCACCATCTGCCTTGAGGATCGTCCATGTCGCGCCGATGAAGCTGTAGGCCACGCTGAGGGCCCCGGCGGTCAACAGGGCAAAGGCCACATTCCCAAGGCTCCATTCCAGCCCCATGATATACATGCCCAGCATGAAACCCTGCGACAGCGCGGTCATCAGGCTGCCTGCGAAAAAGGCGAAATCCCATGACGGCTTGTGCACCAGCGGCGCCTTGGCCCGGAATTCAAAGGCCACGCCCCGCAGGATGAGCCCCACCAGCATCACCGCCACCGGCAGGTACAGCGCGGTCAGGATCGTGCCATGCGCCGCAGGAAAGGCCACGAGCAGCAGCCCAACCGCCAGCACGAGCCATGTCTCATTCGCATCCCAGAACGGCCCGATGGAGGCGATCATGCGATCGCGCTCCTCTGGCGTGGCAAAGGGGAAAAGCAGCCCTACGCCAAGGTCAAAGCCGTCAAGAACGACATAGAGCAGGATCGACAGGCCCATCAGCGCAGCAAAGATGACGGGGAGGACTTCAGGATCGAACATGGCCCCTCACTCCGCCGGCATCGGATGGCCGGCCGTGCGCGGCTCTTCCCGCGCGGGCTGGCGACCTTGGGCCGCGCGCCGTGCAAGGTGGAAGATCACGCCGATATAGGCGATCAGAAGGCCAGCATAGACGGCGAGATAGGCCATGAGCGTGGTCATCACCATGGGCGCGGCCACATCGCCCACCGCCGCCTCGGTCGTCAGCACGCCGCTCACCAGCCAAGGTTGGCGCCCGATCTCGGTCACATACCAGCCGGCAAGCGTGGCGACCCAGCCTGAGAAGGTCATGGCCACCGTGCCGATCAGCACCGGGCGGGGCAGGGCGGCGACGCCACCCCCGCGCCAGATCATCCAGACGGCTGCCCAAGACAGGACGAGCATTGCCATGCCTGTGCCGACCATCACGCGAAAGCTCCAGAACACCGCCGCGACAGGGGGATGCAGCACCGTGCCATCCTCGGCCACGAAATCATTCAGGCCGGGAACCACGCCGTCCGGGTCATGCTTCAGGATCAGGCTCGCCCCACTCGGGATGCCCAATTCGGCATGGTTCATCCGCGCGGCCTCATCCGGGATCGCGAACAAGAGCAAAGGCACATTCGGACCGGTTTCCCAGTTGCCCTCCATCGCGGCCACCTTGGCAGGCTGATGCTCCAGCGTATTGAGGCCATGCAGGTCGCCCATCAGGATTTGCGCTGGGATCAGGATCGCCCCAAGCGTTACGCCAAAGCGCAGTTGCGTGGCGGTGGTCACCTGCCGGTCGCCCAGCAACCGGCGGAAAGCCGCGACGCCCGCAATCAGGAAGGCCACCGTCAGACCAGAGGCGAGGAGCATATGGCCAAGCCGATAGGGCATGGAAGGGTTGAAGATGATGGCCCACCAGTCGGTTGCATGGACGATCCCATCGCGCAACTCGAACCCCTGCGGCGTGTGCATCCAGCTATTCAGAACCAAAATCCAGAAGGCGCTCATCGTGGTGCCAAAGGCGACCAGTGCCGTTGCCCCCATATGCGCCCATGTCGGCACCCGGCTTGCGCCGAACAGCATGATGCCAAGGAACACAGCCTCCAGGAAAAAGGCGGTCAGAATCTCATAGGCCAGAAGCGGGCCTGCCACATTGCCCACGACCTCCATGAAGCCGGGCCAGTTGGTGCCGAACTGGAACGACATGGTGATGCCAGAGACAACGCCCAAGGCAAAGGTCAGAGCAAAGACCTTCACCCAGAACATATAGGCGTCCATCCACTTCTGCGCGCCTGTCCGGGCAAAGCGCCAGCGAAAGAATAAAAGCACCCATCCCAAGGCGATAGTGATCGTCGGGAAGAGGATGTGAAAGCTGATGTTTGCCCCAAATTGGATGCGCGACAGTAAAAGTGTATCCATTTTGCACCTTTTCTTTTGCCTCCGATATAGGGTGGTTTCGCGCGATAGAAGGGCGATGCGACAGGCCGCCACGGCCTTTTCTATCTTTCCCGCTGTTCGGCCCTCTCCTCCTTTCATCTTGGCCTGAAAAAAGCCTTGGCTGACGGCGCGGAAGCCTAAGGCGAAAGAGGGGGGGCGCTGTCTCCCGCGCATTGACCCACACCGCATTTTCCAACATATTGTGCGTGACCGCTTTTCAATGTGCAGGGTTCGTGGTGTGGTGAGTTCGGAAAGAGGGACAGGTCTTTCTGCAAAAGCGTGCATCTTGGCGCTGCAAGCTGTGGGTGCGGGCGGCCTGTCGGTCCTTTCCTTTGGGCTTCCGGGCCATGCCCAGGATGTCCGTATCGCAGAAGACCTCCCCCACGCCGAGATCGCGGTAGGCGGCCTATCCTTGCGCATCGAGCGCGCGCAAGATCCGGCCGCGATGCTCACCGGGGAGTTTGCCCGCACCTCGCGGGCCTGCCCGCCTTTTTGTGTTCAGCCTGCGGTCGCGGCCCCCGGTGTCGTCACTGTGGGAGAGCTAGAGTTGATCGCTTTTCTGCAACAGGATGTTGCCGCCGGAACCGGGATTGTCATCGATGCCCGCCTGCCGGAGTGGCATGCCAAGGGGACGATTCCCGGAGCGGTGAATGTACCATTCCTGACCCTCAGCCCCGATAATCCCTTTCGGCAAGACCTTCTCGTTGCCCTCGGTGCGGTGCCGACATCGGATGGGCAGTTTGACTTTTCTTCTGCACTAGATGTGACAGCGTTTTGCAATGGCGCGTGGAGCGATCAGGCCCCGCGCGCAATCCGCCTGCTTCTGGAGGCAGGATATCCGTCTGAAAAACTGCGCTACTATCGCGGGGGGATGCAGGATTGGCAGGTGCTTGGCCTGACCGTTGCCCCGCCCGGCCAACAGGGCTAGGGGCATGATCCGCTTGGGACTGGCCTATTTGGGCCTTGCTGTCTTGATCGTCATCGGGGTCGCTGGTTTGCCCGGCGCGTCGTTGCTCTCAGGCAGAGAAAGCGCGTCCGTCGCCCTGCCGGAAACAGTCGCCACCCCGGCTGTCTCTCTTGCACAGCTCCCGTCGGTTTTGTCGGTGCAGGATGAAGCGCAGGCAAGCGCCCCCCAGATTGCCACGCCCCAGACTGCCACGCCCTTACTTGTGCCTGCGCCCTATTCGCGTCACGGCGCTGGTGTCGCTCACCCGGCCTTTGTCGAGGCAACAGAGCCATATCCCATTCAGGATCTTTCCGCGCTCGCGCTGCGCAATCTTCGGGCGGCACGCGCGCTTACGGCCACTACCGGCCCTGACGCACTGGCGCGGATTGTTCGGCAGTCCAATCCGAAACGCAGCGAAGACCCCTATGTCCAATCTCTGATCCGCGAGGCTTCCCTGTTTCCGGCACCGTTTCCGTCAAGCCCGCCGTTTGAGCGGTCCGTGACCCGAACAGGTGAAGAGTTTGGGGAAGGCGATCTGTCAGAGCCGGTGGTGGCCTACGCTCTACCCAGGTCGGGCGATCTGGTTCATGTCGTGGGTCCGGGTGACTCGCTGGGCTCGCTCGCGCTGCGCTATTACGGCGATGCTGCGCATTACCTCACGTTGTTCACCGCCAATCGGGCACTGCTTGCCACGCCAGACGGGCTGCGCGTCGGGCAAAGCATCATTATTCCCGATCTGTCGCAGCCCTGACCCTGTCCGTCACCTGTTCCCAAATATCCTCGGGAGGGGCGCGGGGAGGGCAGACAGCCCTCCCCGGGGTCAGACACAAAGGGCGCAGGTCACCCTGCTGAATCGCCGCGCATGATCCGCCCGGCGCAATCAGCCGCCGGTATGGCTCATGTGTCGACTGACCTGACCCGCCACTTTCTGCCGCGAATAGTCAAAATCATGCCCTTTGGGTTTACGGGCGATGGCGGCGCGGATCGCAGATTCCAGTTCGCCGTCATCGCGGCTTGCGCGTAGCGGCGCGCGCAGGTCGGCCATGTCTTCTTGGCCGAGGCACATGTAAAGCTCGCCCGTGCAGGTGAGCCGCACGCGGTTGCAGCTTTCGCAGAAGTTATGGGTCAGCGGCGTGATGAAGCCGATCTTCTGCCCTGTCTCTTCCAGCCGGACATAGCGCGCGGGGCCGCCCGTGCGTTCCGCCAGATCGGTCAGGGTGAAACGCTCGGCATAGCGGGCGCGCAGGTCCTTCAGGTTCCAATATTGGTCCAGCCGATCCTCATTGCCCAGATCGCCCATCGGCATGACCTCGATCCATGTCAGATCATGGCCTTCGCGGGCGCACCAATCGGTGATGGAGAATTGCTCTTCCTCGTTAAACCCCTTTAGTGCCACGGCATTGATCTTGACGCGCAGCCCCGCCTCCTTGGCGGCGACGATCCCGTCCAGCACCTGTGGCAGTCGGCCCCACCGGGTGATGCGGGCAAATTTGGCGTCGTCCAAGGTGTCAAGGGACACGTTGATCCGCTTTACCCCGCAATCCGCGAGTTCGGCGGCATGTTTGCGCAACTGGCTGCCATTTGTGGTAACCGTCAACTCCTTCAACGCGCCCGAATCCAGATGGCGGCGCATGGCGCGGAAGAAGGTCATGATGCCCTTGCGCACCAAAGGCTCCCCCCCGGTGATGCGGAGTTTTTGCACGCCCATCCGCACGAAAGTAGAACAGAGCCGGTCCAGTTCTTCCAGCGTCAAAAGGTCTGCCTTTGGAAGGAAGGTCATGTTTTCCGCCATGCAATAGACACAGCGGAAATCGCAGCGGTCGGTGACCGAAACCCGAAGATAGGAAATCGCTCGGGCAAAAGGGTCAATCAGCGGGGCGGTCGGAGTGGTGTTCTGATCCATGGGCGGAAGCTAGGGAATTGGCGGCTTTCTGTCCAGCCCATGCCTTGGGGCTTGTCGTCTCCGGAAGGCATGGCTTAAGCTTTTTCCATGCAACGCATCCTTTTTCTTTCTTCTGCTTTGTCTCTTTTGGTTGCCTGTGACGGGGGACCGTTTGGGTCCGCCCGTCCCACGGGCTTGCCTACTGCTCCTGCTCAGACCGAACCGGTGCCCAATGCGGTGGCGCCACCTGCTCCTCTTGCCGCGGTCGGGCAAACGGCTGTGGCGCTCGATACTGCCTCGAACGCTGAGCGCGCCGCAGCGCTCAGCGCGCCACCCCCCGCGGGTGAACGGGAGTTGGGCCGGGTGACGGTGGGCCTTGGCAATCCGGCAGAGACGGGATTTTGGTTGCGCAGCGCGCTCGTCACCAGCCCCGGCAAGGGCCGTGTGGTCACCGCGGATGGGCAATCCATCGCGGTTGATCTCTTGCCCGGGGCCAGCGGGGCGCAATTGTCGCTCTCTGCCTTTCGCGCGCTTGGCCTGTCGTTGACCGGCCTGCCCGAAGTTACCGTTTACGGTTCCTGACCATCGAGGCGGTAAAGATCACCAGCGCCGCCCAGATCATCGGGAAGGCGATGGCACGGGCCTGCCCGAATTCCTCGCCAAAGATGAAAACGGCGGTGAGGAAGATCATGGTGGGCGCGATGTATTGCATCATGGCAATGGTCGAGAGCCGCAATCCCTTGGCCCCATTGGCATAGATCATCAGCGGCACGGCGGTCACCACGCCGCAGCCCAAAAGCAGCAGGTCATCCGAGGTGACGCCCTTGAGCACATGGCCCGTGCCACTGGCCTGAAGCCAGATCAGATAGGCGAGTGCGAAGGGGGCAAGGAGCCCAACTTCCAGTGTGAAGCCTTGATTGGGGCCGATTGGCAGGGATTTCTTCAGATAGGCATAGATGCCCCAGGTGACAGTCAGCCCAAGCGCCACGACGGGCAGACGCCCCGCTTCCCATGTCAGCAGGGCCACTGCCGCTGCCGCCAGTGCAATGGCCGCCCATTGTGCGGGATGGAGCTTTTCGCCCAAAAGCACACGGCCCAGAAAGACGCTGAACAGCGGGTTGATGTAATAGCCCAAGGCCGCTTCCATCGCCTGACCGGCACCGATGGCCCAGACATAGATGCCCCAGTTGATGGAAATCAGCGCTGCGGTCGTGGCCCCCATGATGAGCGTCCGAGGGCTGCGCAAGGCCGCGCGCAGATCGCCCGTCCGCCCCAGCCAGAGGATCACGACCAGAGCAATGGGCAGCGACCACAGGATGCGATGCGCGATCACCTCGGCGGGCGGGATATGGGCCAGCGCCTTCATGTAAAGCGGCAGAAAGCCCCACATGAGATATGCGGTGAGGGCATAGAGAAAGCCTGAGAGGCTGTCCTCATTGGACGGTCGGGCGGTGGCGGCGGGGTGCGGCTCTTTGGTCATGGCGCGGGAGTAGCGCTTGGCAAGCCCGCCTGCCAGTGCACAGTTGTGACGGGAACAATTTGGTGCGTCCGACCCTGCGGGCCGGACGCGCGCCTATGTCTCGGCCATGGCTGCGCCATAGCCTCGGGTCTGCCTCCGGCGGGAGTATTTATGCCAAGATGAAGCGAGAGGTGAGGGCTGAGGGTCAGGCGCGGGGGAGGGTGAAGTCAGGGGGCGCGAGGGTAAAGCCCGAGAATTGGAAACCGGGCGAGACGGTACAGGAGACGAGGGTATAGGCGCCCGTCGATCGGGCGGCCTGCCAATGTTGTGCGGGGACGAGGATCTGTGGCATCTGGCCTGCCAGCACATCGGGGCCAAGGGTGAAATCGCGCGCCTTGGTTTCACCCATGGAAAGCGTAAGCGGCGCACCCGCGTGCCAGAGCCAGATTTCATCGGCATCGACGCGGTGCCAATGGCTGACCTCGCCCGCGCGCAGCAGAAACAGGATCGCCGTGCCGCTTGCGCGCCCGTCGGGGCCTGCGGGGCCTTGCCATGTCTGGCGATACCAGCCGCCTTCTGGATGGGGGGCAAGGTCAAGGGCGGCGATCAGGCGGTCTGCGGTTTGGTCCATGGGTTTTTGCCTTCGCTGGTCGGGGCAAGGAGAAGGGAAGCAGGGCGGGCGCGCGCATTTCGCGCCACGCGCCGGGGGAAAGGCCCTCCAGCGTCCAGTCGCCGACCTGCCAGCGGATCAGCCGCAGGCAGGGCAGGCCCACGGCAGCGCACATGCGCCGCACCTGACGATTACGGCCCTCGCTGATCGTCAGTTCGATCCAGGCATCGGGAACGGTCTTTCGGATGCGGATCGGAGGGTTGCGCGGCCAGAGCCAAGCGGGAGAGGGTACCAGTGCGGCCCTGCCGGGGCGTGTGGGGCCGTCGCTTAGGTGCACCCCTTGGGCCAGCGCCGCGATCTGGGCGGGGGACGGTGCCCCTTCGACCTGTGCGAAATAGGTCTTTTCCATCTTGTGTTTGGGATCGCTGATCCGCGCTTGCAGTTGCCCATCGTCGGTCAGGATCACCAGACCTTCGCTATCCCGATCCAGCCGCCCCGCCGGATAGACGCCCTTGACTGGCACCACATCCGCCAAGGTCGCACGGCCCTGCCCATCGGTGAATTGGCAAAGCATGTCATAGGGTTTGTTGAGGAGGATCAGGGGCATGGACTTGCCGTGTCCTCCCCCGGCATCGCAGCGGGGCGCATGCCAAGCGGTTGGACGAAACGGAGCAGGTAGCCATCGGGGTCTTGCACAAGAAATTGGCTCTGGCCGTGTTCCCCGCTGTCTTGACGGTACCATTCCGTCGTAATCGGAGCAAAGAGAGAGATACCCGCCGCGGCCAAGGACCGTGCAAGCTCTGTCACATCCGCCACTTCGATCTGCAAATTGATGCCCCGACCAAAGGGCGGTGTCATTGGCCCGGTCTGCCAAGCTGCATTTGACAGTTCCGCAAGCATGATCTCGGCAGCGCCGCGTTCAAGATAGGCAAAGCCGTCTTCTGGTCGGGCATATCGCCGCCGAAAGCCACAGAGATCACACCAGAAGGCAAGCGAGCGGGGCAGGTCTGTCACCAAAAGTTCGGGCACCAAAGCGGCCCATCTTTCGCTGTCGCTTGCCATGCGCTGCCCCCCCCAACCGCCTACGGGCACCCTGAGGGGTGCCCGTGGTCTTGCATGCAATGAGGCCGCTGGTCCTTTGGAGCGCGGCCCATTCTTTACCCCCGCAGGATGCTGCGGCCCGCGTATTCCGCCGTTTCGCCCAGAATTTCCTCGATCCGGATCAACTGGTTATATTTGGCCAAACGGTCCGAGCGCGACAGCGAGCCGGTCTTGATCTGGCCGCAGTTGGTGGCCACCGCCAAATCAGCAATCGTGCTGTCCTCGGTTTCGCCGGACCGGTGGCTCATCACATTGGTATAGCGCGCGCGATGCGCCATATCGACAGCCTGCATGGTTTCGGTCAGCGTGCCGATTTGGTTGACCTTGACCAGCATGGAATTGGCGCAGCCTGCCTTGATCCCTTCGGCCAGACGGCGGGGGTTGGTCACGAACAGATCGTCGCCCACCAACTGCACCTTGTTGCCCAAAGTATCGGTCAGCAGCTTCCAGCCTTCCCAGTCATCCTCGGAACAGCCATCTTCGATCGAGATGATCGGATAATCCTTCACCAGCCCAGCAAGGAAATCCACGTTTTCGGCGATGGAGAGCGACTTGCCTTCGCCCTTCATCTCATACCGGCCACCCCTGAAATATTCGGTCGAGGCGCAATCGAGGGCGAGATAAATATCCTCACCCGGACGGAAGCC
>JALOTC010000053.1 GCA_025458085.1 Cypionkella sp.
GGCGGTGACTGTGATGCCCCACTCTGCCATGGCGGCGTAACGGGGCTGACGATGGGCCAAGGCGCGGGCATAGGTCCAGCGCACGAAATGGTCAGGATCGCAGGTTTCTTCAGTTTTTCCATAAGTTGCCCGATACTCCTCCCACATCGCATGAAGAAAGTCGGGCTGGTAATACATGGGCTTTGGCGCCTTGTCGAAGCGGCGCACAAGTTCCTCCGTATGCGCCTCCGACCCCTTGATCCAGACCAGCAGCAGATCGCCTGCGATCTGGCGCATCACTGGGTCCTCCGGGTCCTCAGGCGCAACCACCTCGCAGATCGACCCCGAGGTATCGCAGATGAAATTGCGATAGCCATAGATCGCCTCGGCCCGCTGGATGAAATGGCCGGTGTCCAGCATCGCGGCAATTTCGGCGCGGCGATGCTGATCTTGGCGCAGCATATATTCGGCAAAGGGCAGGCCGCCCTTGGCCGGATCACCGGGCTTGCCCAGATAGGTCGACAAGGGCGCCAGATTGTTAAAGGTGATGTTCGACGCGATATAGACCGAGTCGGTCATCAGAAGGTCGCGCAAGAGCGGCACCTTCATCGCCTCGCGCTTGAAATTGTCGGCGATAAACTCGCCCATATAGCGCGTGCCGATCCGGTAATCGACAGAGTAGTGGAACCAGCCGCCAGCCTGATCGGGGCGCGCATCGCGCAGCATATTGGCCAGATAGGTCTTGCCCAGCCCCGACATCCCGAACAAGAGCACGCGCTTTTGCCCGCTTGCCAGATAGTCCGCCCCGCAGGAATAGATCATGGCACGCTCCGCCCTTCGCTTGGCCCCTGTGTTAGCGCCCCGCTTCCGCCCCTTCAATGGCAAAGCCTCTTTGCCGCTGTCGGTCAGTCGCGCAACTCTTCCACAATGAAATCGCGCAAGATGCCTCGGGTCTGCGCGAACCACAGGCTGTCGCGCGTGCGCGCCTGATGCGCGTCAAAGGCGGCGCGGTCGCGAAACGCCTCCATCACCTCAAAGGTCAGCGGGTCCTCGGTCTCGGTGATTTCAAAGGAAAGACAACCCGGCTCCGCCCGCGTCAGGCGGATATGCTCCGCCCGATGCGTGCGCACCGCCTCTGCCTCGGCCTCTGTCAGGCAGCGCAGATGACCCCGCAGCCGGATCATTCCAGTTCGATCGTGCCCGGCGGCTTCGATGTGCAGTCATAAAAGACCCGGTTCACACCCTGCACCTCGTTGATGATCCGCGTGGCCGTTTCGCCAAGGAAGTCATGGGTAAAGGGATAGTAATCCGCCGTCATCCCATCCACGCTCGTCACCGCGCGCAGCGCAAGCGCATAATCATAGGTGCGCCCGTCCCCCATCACGCCCACCGTCCGCATGGGTAGGATCGCGGCAAAAGCCTGCCAGATCTCGTCATAAAGCCCATGCTTGCGGATCTGGTCGATATAGACCGCATCGGCGCGCCGCAGAATATCCAGCTTTTCGCGCGTGATCTCTCCGGGGCAGCGGATGGCAAGGCCGGGTCCGGGAAAGGGGTGGCGGCCAATGAACGCCTCCGGCAGGCCCAACTCCCGGCCCAGCGCGCGCACTTCATCCTTGAACAATTCGCGCAGCGGCTCGACCAGCTTCATCCCCATCTTTTCCGGCAGGCCGCCCACATTGTGATGCGACTTGATGGTGACCGATGGCCCACCACTGAAGGAAACGGATTCAATCACATCGGGGTAAAGCGTGCCTTGGGCAAGGAAGGTCGCCCCGCCCACCGATTTCGCATGCTTTTCAAACACCTCGATGAAGAGCCGCCCAATCGTCTTGCGCTTCACCTCGGGGTCAGAAATGCCCTCCAGCGCGCCAAGGAACAAATCGCTCTCATCGGCATGGATCAAGGGCATGTTGTAATGGTCGCGGAACATGGTCACGACCTGCTCTGCCTCGCCCAGCCGCAACAGCCCATGGTCCACGAAAACGCAGGTCAGTTGATCGCCAATCGCCTCGTGGATCAGCACCGCCGCGACCGAGGAATCGACCCCCCCCGACAGCCCGCAGATCACCTTCTGGTCACCCACCTGTTCGCGGATCTTGCGGATCGCCTCCTCGCGATAGGCCCCCATCGTCCAATCGCCCTTGAACCCGGCCAGACGGACGAAATTCTCATAGAGTTTCGCGCCCTTGGGGGTGTGATGCACCTCGGGGTGGAACTGCACGGCAAAGAAGCGCCGCGCCGGGTCCGCCGTGATCGCGAAAGGCGCATTGGGCGAGGTGCCATAGACCTTGAACCCCGGCGCAATCGCCGAGACATGGTCGCCATGGCTCATCCAGACCTGTTCACGCCCATCGGCGAACCAGCCCTCCAGAATCTCAAGCCTCTCCTCGGTCGGTGTCACATAGGCGCGGCCGAATTCCGCCGTGCCATGCCCGCGTTCAACCCGGCCCCCAAGGCAATGCATCATCACCTGCTGGCCATAGCAGATCCCAAGGATCGGCACGCCAAGGTCAAAGACCCCCTTCGGCGGCATCGGCGCCCCTTCGGCAAAGACAGACGCCGGGCCACCCGAAAAGATATACACATTCAACTCCCGCAAACGCCGCGCGATCAGCTGCGTGACCTGAGAGCCGAAATCGATGATGAGGAGACGATCATGTTGGGTCATGCGCTCGCGTAGCCTCTGCGCGCAGTTTTCGCAAGGGGGCGCGAGGGGGCGGTGCTGCGCGGGGGCGCTGCCCCCGCACCCCCGGAGTATTTTTGCCAAGATGAAGGGAACGCATGCGTCGTTGGCGTCATCCGCCCATGTCGCTTTTGCGCCTCAAGCGCCGGATTTGTCCGATGCGCGGCCCCGCTTTGGGCGCATAAGCGGGCCAAGAGCCCATGCCCTTGCGGCAGGACAGCGATGGAGTGGATGATGAGCGACACCGATCTGGCAGCGATGGCACCGCAGGCGGGGGCAGGGCGGCGCGCGCGCGGCGGCGGCGGCTCTGCGCGCCGGGCCGAACGCACGGCCGTCAGCCTCGACACCGCCAAGTTCATTCAGCGCAATATCCCGAATTTCGAGATCCTGAATGACGAGGCGCTCGAGATCATTGAATGGAACGCCGAAACCGTGCTGGAGGAGATCGGGGTTAATTTCGTCGAAAACCCTGCCGCCCTGGACCTTTGGCGCTCTGTGGGGGCCGATGTGCAAGGCGAACGCGTCCGTATCCCCCGCGGTCTTGCCCGCAAACTTTGCGCCACGGCGCCGCGCAGCTTTACCCAGCACGCCCGCAACCCAGAGCGGAATGTCGAAATCGGCGGCAAAAGCCTCGTCCTTGCCCCCGTCTATGGCCCCCCCTTCGTGCGCGATCTGGAAGGCGGCCGCCGCTATGCGACGATCGAGGATTTCCGGAACTTCGTGAAGCTGGGCTATATGTCGAAATGGCTGCACCATTCCGGCGGCACGGTCTGCGAGCCGACCGATGTGCCGGTGAACAAGCGCCATCTGGACATGCTCTTGGCCCATATGACGCTGTCGGACAAACCCTTCATGGGGTCGGTCACCGAACCCAGCCGCGCGGTTGATTCGGTCGACATGGCAAAGATCCTGTTCGGCTCCGATTTCGTCGATCAGAACACGGTGATGACCTCGCTCATCAACATCAACTCGCCGCTCACCTTTGACGGCATCATGATGGGTGCGCTGGAGGCTTATGCGCGCGCCAACCAAGCCGCCATCATCTCGCCCTTCATCGTGGGCGGCGCGATGGCCCCGGTCACGGTCGCCGGCACGCTGACCCAAGTGCTGGCCGAGGTGCTGGCAGGCGTGGCTTACAGCCAGATGATCCGCCCCGGCGCCCCGGTGATCTTTGGCGCGTTCGTGACCTCCATCGACATGAACTCCGGCGCCCCCACCTTCGGCACGCCCGAGGCTGCGCATATCACCTATGGCGCGGGCCAACTCGCCCGCCGCCTTGGCCTGCCGTATCGCTCGGGTGGCTCCTTCTGTGGCTCCAAACTCCCCGATGCGCAGGCGGCCTATGAAACCGCCAACAGCCTGAACATGGCGCTGCTTGCAGGCGTGAACTTCATGCTGCATGCCTGCGGCTGGCTCGAAGGCGGCCTTGTGTCGTCCTACGAGAAATTCGTGATGGATGCCGACCAACTCGGCACGCTGCATCACCTCGCCCAAGGCATTTCCGTCGATGCCAATGCCCAGGCGATGGATGCCCTGCGTGAGGTTGGCCCCGGTGGTCATTTCCTTGGCTGCGAACATACGCAGGCCAATTTCAAATCGGCCTTCTGGCGCTCGGACCTGCTCGACTACAAGCCTTTCGAGACATGGGAGGAGGAAGGCGCGCGCGATACGCAAACCCTTGCCGCCGCGCGGGTGAAAAAGCAACTGGCCGATTATCAGGCCCCCGCGCTGGATGAAGGGATCCGCGAGGCGCTGGAGGATTACGTCGCGCGCAAGAAAGCCTCCATGCCCGACGCTTTCATCTAAGCGCCTTTGTCAGGCCGATCGGGGGCGCGGCCGAACCGCGCCCCCACCCGTCAGCTGGCCCGCTGCGCTATCCGCGCTTCGCAGACCAAGGCGATCAGCACATCGACATGATCCGCTGCCGAATAGGTCGCGGCACCGCTCCGCCGATGATCCTCATGCCGAATCTCGGCGCTGATCAGCCGGGACAGAACCTCCCCCGGCGGGGCATTGCTTCCAATCAACCGGCGCAAATCACGCTCACGCCGATAATCCCCCATGCCCAGCCGCGCCGCGCGGATCAACATTCGCGGGCGGCGCAGATGAGCAAGCTGGGGCAGATCACTCGCTTGGAGGGCATCGGAGGCTTGGGCTGTCTGGTCCATCGCAGGCTCCTATTGTTTCCGGACCAGCATAGGTCTTGCAACCTTGCGTTGCGCAAAACCTGTTGCAGCGTGCGCTCCCCCTCAAATTGCTTCATTTTTTCGTCGAATTATCCACATATCCGCCGGAATTAACCAACGGGTAACCATTGCAGCCCAGATCTGGGCACTCTGATCCGATGAAGCCTCCGGTGGCAGCCTGCTATGAAACCGAACCTGTCACACGACCCCGAAAGACCCGGCTGGCTTCCCGATATGGTCAGGCTTTATCTTGACCATACGGGGGAGGGGCTCTCGATCCGCGCCCTTGCGCGGCGCGAAGGGGCCCATGCCTCGACCATCATGCGCAAGGTCCGGCGCTGCGAAATGCTGCGCGAGGACCCGCTGGTGGATGAGGCGCTGGCCCAAGCGGGGGAAGGTGCGGTTCCCGCCCTCGCAAAGGATCCAGAACCGATGACCGCCGCCTTTCCCCCCGCCAGCCTCCAGCTTGCCAGCGCCCGCCCCCCTGCGCTTCGCATCGATGATGCAACCCTCGCGCAAGAGGCGCAGCGCATTTTGCGTCGGCTGGCCGAACCGGGATGCGTCCTCGCTGTGGCCACCGATCTGGAAAAGGCGGTGGTCCTGCGCAGCGGGGCAGATGGCAGCAATGCCCGTCTTGCCGTGGTGGACCGCAACGTGGCGCAGGCCTTCGCGCTCAAGGATTGGATCACCTGCCGCAAATCGGGGCGCGTTGCCTCCTATGAAATCACGCATGCCGGCCGCGCCGCGCTGCGCCGGATGCTGGAGGACGCGGACGAGCCGCCGCGGGGCCTTGCCGAATCCGCCACCCCCTTTGCCGATCAGCATCGCAGTTTCACCACGCGCGTGGTCGAGGAAGAGGGCCAAAGCCGCCGCATCCGCGTGAACATGGCCGAAAGCCCGGTGGCGGTTCTGGGCCGCAGGCGCGACCGCGATGGGAAGCCTTTTCTCTCGCCCGATCTTGTCCGCGCCGCCGAACGGCTGCGCGAAGATTTCGAAATCGCCCAGATGGGGCCGCGCGTCGCCCAAAACTGGGATCGCTTCCTGACCGGCGGCGCGCGCGGGCAATTCCGGCCCGATGGCGGCAGTGGCGGCGGCGAAGGCCATGCCCGCGCCCGCGACCGCGTGGCGGCGGCACTGCGCGACCTTGGCCCCGGTTTGGGCGATGTGGCGCTCCGCGTCTGTTGCTTTCTGGAAGGGATCGAGGCGGCAGAACAGCGCATGGGTTGGGCCGCACGTTCGGGCAAGGTGGTCTTGCGCATCGCGCTCCAACGGCTCCACCGCCATTACGAGGAAACCTATGGCGACAGCCGCAACATGATTGGCTGACCGATTGCCGCATAAGAAGGGCAGGGGCCGGGCATCGCGACCCGGCCCCTGTGTCTCCGCAAAAGCGGCTTACGCCCGCGTCAGCCCCGCTTTCCACAAGGCCCCGGCGAGTGCCGCCCCCGCCATTGGCGCGACGATGAACACCCACAAATCCGCAAGCGCCTTTCCGCCTGCAAAGACCGCAGGCCCAAAGGACCGCGCCGGATTGACCGACACCCCGGTCACATTGATCCCCACCAGATGGATTGCCGCCAAGGTCAGGCCAATGGCCAGCCCCGCCAGATGCGTGGGCGCGCCCTCTGCCGTTGCGCCCAGAATGACGGTCACGAACAAAAAGGTCATCACCGCCTCAAAGATCAGCGCCGCCCCCAGCGAATATTCCCCCAAATAGCCCGCGCCAAAGCCATTCTGGCCCAAGCCATGGGTGGCAAGGCTGTAATCGGCATTGCCGCTGGCAATCATCAACAGCACGGCAGCCCCCAACGTGGCCCCCAGAACCTGTGCCACAGCATAGGCGATGAAATCGGGCAGGCTCATCTTGCCCGCGACCCAAAGGCCAAAGCTGACAGCCGGGTTCAAATGCGCGCCCGAAATCGCGCCCAAGCCATAGGCCGCCGCCACAATGGCAAGGCCAAAGGCCAAAGAGATGCCCAGCATCCCAATCTGCCCCCCCATCAGCACGGCAGCCCCACAGCCAAACAGCACGAGGATGAAGGTGCCCAGAACCTCAGCCAACATTTTCTTGGTCATACCAGAACTCTCACTTGAACTGTCCCACATTGGGCAAGCGGCGCGCGTCTTTCTGCGGACATCGCCTTGCGCATAGGCCCTTGCAGCCGCTGCATGGCGCATCACGTTGCGCTTGCCCTAAGGACAGCGTATGCAAATGGCACAAGCAGGTAACGGGGAAAAAGCGATGCGCGACCTCAGCCAACCCGATCAGCGCCACCCCGAAAAGGCGCACCGCCCCGATAATGCGCAACCGCGCAAACCGGATTGGATCCGCGTCAAGGCCCCGACGTCGGAAGGCTACAAGCAAACGCGCGACATTCTGAAATCCAAGAAACTCGTCACCGTCTGCGAGGAAGCAGGCTGCCCCAACGTCGGCGAATGCTGGAGCCAAGGCCACGCGACCATGATGATCATGGGCGAAATCTGCACGCGTGGCTGTACCTTCTGCAACGTCGCCACCGGCAAGCCGCAGGCACTGGATGCGTTCGAGCCGGGCCGCGTCGCCCATGCTGTCTCGGAACTCGGCCTCAAGCATGTGGTCATCACCAGCGTCGACCGCGACGATCTGGAAGATGGCGGGGCCGACCATTTCGCGCAAACCATCCGCGCCATCCGCCATCGCAGCCCCGGCACCACGATCGAGGTGCTGACCCCCGATTTCCTGAAATGCCCCGATTCCGCGCTCGAGGCGGTGGTGGCCGCGCGCCCCGATGTGTTCAACCACAATCTTGAAACCGTGCCGGGCCTTTACCACGAGGTCCGCCCCGGCGCGCGCTATTTCCACTCCCTGCGTCTGTTGCAGCGCGTGAAAGAGATTGATCCGACGATCTTCACCAAATCCGGCATCATGGTGGGTCTGGGCGAGGACCGCCCTTCGGTGTTGCAAGTCATGGATGACATGCGCAGCGCTGATGTCGATTTCCTGACCATCGGCCAATATCTGCAACCCACGCCCAAACATCATCGCGTCGACCGTTTCGTGACGCCCGATGAATTCAAGGCCTATGAAACCGCCGCTTGGGGCAAGGGCTTCCTGATGGTATCAGCCACGCCGCTGACCCGGTCCTCCTATCACGCGGGCGAGGATTTTGAACGCCTGCGTGCCGCGCGTCTGGCACGGCTCGCCGGGGTCTGAGGCGCAGCAATCCTGCCGCGCTTGCGCAGGACAACAGCCGTGGACGGGGAGGGCTGTCTGCCCTCCCCGAACCCCTCCCGAGGATATTTGAGAACAGATGAAGAGGGCAAGGCAAAGCGCCCCCCGCTTGAGGCGCAGCTTGGTCAGAGCGGGCGCATCCTGAGGCGGGTGATCCGGTTTTCGCGCCGCTGCACCACCTCGAACCGGAAACTGTGGAAGCTGAACACCTGCCCTTCCAGGGGGATGGTTTGCGCCTCGTGGATCACAAGGCCCGCGATCGTATTGGCCTCGTCATCGGGCAGGTTCCAATCCATCGCGCGGTTCAGATCGCGGATCGTCATCTGGCCTTCTACCAGAAAATCCCCGTTCTCCGCCCGCTTCAGGATCGAGTCCTTCTGGACCACATCGAATTCATCCGTGATCTCGCCCACGATTTCCTCAAGGATATCTTCCAGCGTGATCAGCCCCTGCAACGCGCCATATTCATCCACGACCATCGCGAAATGCGTGCGCCGCTTCAGAAACTCGCGCATCTGTTCATCCAGCGTGGTGGTATCGGGGATGAAATAGGGCTTCATCGCCACCTTTTCGATCTGAAGGTCCTTGACCGTCACGCCGTCCTCGCTGCCGCGCATCAGCCGATCCACCTCGCGCAGAAGATCCTTGGCATGGATCACGCCGACGATGTTCTCCTCATCTTCGCGATAAAGCGGCAGCCGGGTATGCGGAGAGGAAAGGACGCGGGTGATCAATTCCTCTGGCGGCAGGTCCGCATCCAGCATCTCGATCTGGCGGCGGTGTTTCATGATCTCGTCCACCGTGCGATGGCCAAGGTCCAAGGCCCCGAGGAGGCGGTCGCGCGCATCCTTTTCCACCGCGCCTTCGGAATGGCCCAGCGCAATCGCGCCCGCGATTTCCTCGCGCAGCGCCAGAAGCTTTGCCTCTGGATCGGCCTTGACGCCAAAGGGCAGAAGGATTGCCCGCACCAAAGCGCGCACAACGCTGACAACCGGCGCAAAGATCAAGATCAGCACGCGAATAATCGGCGCCACCCGCTTGGCCACAGCTTCGGGGAAGGTGATGGAAATGGTCTTGGGCAAGACTTCCCCAAAGATCAGCACCAAAACCGTCATCACCCCCGTCGCCAGCGCCACGCCGGAATCGCCAAAAACGCGTGTCAACAGCGCAGTCGCAAGCGAGGCCGACAGGATATTGACGACGTTATTGCCTAGAAGGATCGCGCCAATCATCCGCTCGCTATCCTCGGTCACCTTCATGGCTGAAGCAGCCCCGCGTTCCCCCTTATCTGCCATCTGCTTCAGTTTCGCGCGCGAAGAGGCCGTCAGCGCCGTCTCTGACCCCGAAAAGAAGGCCGACATCACCAAGAGGCAGAGGATCCCGACACAGGTGATCCAGAAAGCCACATCCAGCGCGTTATTCTCCATCGACTCCGTCCCTTCCTATTTCCGCGATCATCGTCGCGGTTTCCCTGCCTTTGCCAGAGGGTGACGGGTCAGGACAAGCGCCTTGAGGTGGTCATCCAGCACATGGGTATAGATTTCTGTGGTCGACAGGTCCGCATGACCCAAAAGCGTCTGGATCACCCTTAGATCAGCACCACCGGCGAGCAAATGGGTGGCAAAGGCATGGCGCAGCCCGTGGGGCGTCACCTCCGCAGGCGACAGCCCCGCCGCCACCGCGCAGGATTTCAGCAACCCATGCACCTGTTGCCGCGTCAGATGCCCGGCTTCACCGCCACCGGGGAACAAAAAGCGCGAAGGCGCGCGGCCCGTCGCGATCCGCGTGGCCTCTTCCCCTTCGTCGCGGGCGGCAAGCCATGCCGCCACGGCCTCCCGCGCGGGGGCAGAGAGTGGCACCATCCGCTCTCGCCCGCCCTTGCCCCGCACCAGCACCATCCGCGGGTCCCCCCGCAGCGCGGCAGCGGGCAGGCTGACCAACTCGCTCACCCGCAGGCCAGAGGCATAAAGCAGTTCCATCAGCGCCCGGTTGCGCAGCCGATCCTCCGCCGTCCGCCCCAGATCCGCCGCCGCCGCCATCAGCCGCGCCACATCCTCGACCGAAAGCGCATGGGGCAGGCGTTGCACCGCCCCCGGCCCCTTGATCCGAAGGGCAGGATGATCGTCGCGCCAGCCCTCCTCATGGGCAAAGCGGAACATCTGCCGGATCGACGACAACCGCCTTGCCCGCGTGGCCTTGGACAAGCCTTCGGCATCGCAAGCCACAAGGTAATCTTCCACATCCCCCCGCGTGGCCGAGGTGAAATCGCGCCCCCGATGCGCCAGCCAGCCCGCGAAATCCTGCAAATCGCGGCCATAGGCGAGAAGCGTGTTGCGCGCAGCCCCTTCTTCGGCCGCTTGCGCCTCCAGAAAGGTGGAAATCCACCCTTCCATCCGCTGGGGCACGCTCACCCCCGCCGCTCCAACAGCACCAGTTGCAGCGCCGTGCGCCGCGCCGCATCCGCAAGCCCCAACAGCCGCAGCGCCGCCAGACCTTCGCTCACCTCGCGCTGCTCTCCCTGCAAGCCCCGCCCGATCTGCGCGATGGCAAGCAAGATCGCCTCGCCCATCCGCCGCTGGTCCACCAGCGCCGCATAGGCCTCGGGCAGGGCAGGGGCGGTATAGCCCGCGACAATCGCCCGGCCGAGCGAATCCTGCGCCACCGCCCCGGCGACCTCCCCGGTCGCCAGCGCCACCAGAAAGCGCTCCCGCGCATCCACCGGGCGATGCGCCTTGGCCACCGCTTCATAGCGCGGGGCCAGAAGCCCGATCTCAAAAGCCACCGCCGCCGCTTCCCCGGTCAGCGCCACATCCGCCAGCCGATCCGCGAACAGGATGGCGAAAGGCACTTCCAACTCCGCCTCCGCCATCCGCGCCCAGGCGAGGGGCAAATGTTCCGCCACCGAAGCCGCATCGCCGCGCGCCAACGCGGAATCAATACGCTGCACCACCGCCGCCCTGTCCCAAACCCCGCCCGAGGCCGCAGGCTGGCGCTGCGTGTAAAGGCCGAGCAACAGATTCGGCGCGACCACCCCGGCGCGGGCCAGACGCTCTGCCGCCTCGATCTGGCCCTTCCACCCGGCGGTCTCGCGCAATTCCGCATGGGCAAAGGCAACGGGTAGGGTCGCGGTGGGCAAAGGCTCGCCAATCGCCTCGTAAAGCCGCCAGGTCAGCGGCGTCATCCGCTGCGGCGCCTCCGGCACCGGCTCGCCCTCATAAAGATCGGGGTCAAGGAACCGCGACAAAAGCGCATCTTCCGCATCGTCGATCTGGCCCAGGGCCTGCGCCGTGCGCAGGGTCAGCGCCGCCGCATTCCAATCGCCCGACCGGGCGATACAGAATATCCGTGCCGGAAAGGTCGGCGCAAGATTGGGCAGGTCACGCATCCGCGTACAGCCCTCGTCCTCTTGTCCCGTCAGCAGCGCGATATCAAAGGCCCGGCGAAAGGCCTCTGGCGTGGCAAGGCCCGATCCGTCAATCAAGGCCTCCGCCTGATCCAGCGCCCCCAGTGCCAAAAGCCTGTCCGCGCGGGCGAGCAAGAACCGACCATCCCCCGCCGAGTCGACCGGCGGCACCGCTTCGGCCAGCATCAGCGTCATCACAAGGCCCTGCAGCGCAGGCAGCGCCTCGCTCTGGCTCTCGCTCAGCCGCGCGATGATCTCCGCTTCCAGCCCCATGCCCCACAGATCGCGCGGCAATCCTGTGCGCGCGGGCGAAAACAGCCCCGCCGCATCGGGCGAAGGCCCGTCAATCGCGCTCGTGGCCACATCTTCGGGCAAGGCCCCGCCTTCCACGACAGGGGCCTCCTCCAGCACTCGCGCGGCCCCGCCCACCGCCGTGCCGGATGGCGTGCTGACCGATTGCGAAAGCCAGTCGATGGCCGAAAGCGGCGCCGTTCCTTCCGCCTGCGCGCTCCCCGCCCATCCGGCGCAGAGCGCAGCGATCACAAGCGCCGCGCGGCCATCAATCGGCATTCAGCGTCACCGGCAGCGTTACGGTCTGCTGCTCCGGCTCCAGATCCGCCAGATAGGCATAGCCCACCAGAGCCACCCCGCCAAGGCATCCCAAAACAAACAAAAGCTTGAAAATCCGCCCCAGCACTGCACTGCCCTTTCCCATTCATCCGCCCTCCGGGTGTGCCCCCGGTTTGCCCGCCGTGCGGGCCTGCGGCACGATTATATATGGCCTTCCGCCGAAGTTCACGCCATGAGATGAAAAAACCGCGTGAACGTTCCGGCAGAGAACCGCTTGGCGGCGCGAAAGCAGACGGGGGATGGATGGCACGGCTGAAAAAGACCGTGGCGATGGTCGGTATGATGGGGGCGGGCAAGACCGCCGTGGGTAGCGCGGTCGCCCGCGCGCTGGGTGTTCCTTTCCGCGATTCAGACGAAGAAATCGTCAAGGCCGCACAGGCCAGCATTGCCGAAATCTTTGAACGGGATGGCGAGCCGTTCTTTCGCGCCCGCGAAACCGAAGTTCTCGCGCGCCTGCTTAGGGGCGAGCCCTGCATCCTCTCCACCGGCGGCGGTGCCTATCTGTCCGAGGTGAACCGCGCGCTCATCTCCGAGTCCGGCGTGGCGGTCTGGCTCCGCGCCGATCTGGACCTTCTGTGGAACCGCGTCCGGCACAAGACGACCCGCCCGCTTCTGCGCACGGAAAACCCGCGCGAAACCCTGCGCAACCTCTACGAATCGCGGGTGCCGCGCTATCAACTGGCCGATCTCATCGTCGACAGCGCCCCCGACCTGACGGTCGAGGCGATGGCCGGCCGCGTGATCGCCGCGCTCGCCACCCGCCCCGATGTGCTCGAAGGAACCGGCCCATGACCGCCTCGCCCGCGCCCCGCGATACTGTCCGCGTCGAATTGGGAAGCCGCGCCTATGAGGTGCGGATCGGCCCCGGCCTGATCGACAGCGCAGGGGCCGACATCGCGCCGCTTCTGGCCCGTCGCAAGGTCGCGGTCATCACCGATGAAACGGTGGCCCCCCTGCATCTGCCGCGCCTCATGGCCGCACTCGCCGCCGAAGGGATCACGGCCAATGCGCTGACCTTGCCTGCGGGCGAGACGACGAAAGATTGGGCCAATCTGGCCCGCGCGACCGAATGGCTGCTGGAGCAAAAGATCGAACGGCGCGACATGGTCGTGGCGCTCGGCGGCGGGGTGATCGGCGATCTGGTGGGCTTTGCCGCCGCGATCCTGCGCCGGGGCGTGCGCTTCGTGCAAATCCCCACCACACTTCTCGCCCAAGTCGACAGTTCCGTCGGCGGCAAAACCGGCATCAACACCGCCCAAGGCAAGAACCTCGTGGGCGCGTTCCACCAACCCAGCCTTGTTCTGGCCGATATCTCCGTCCTCGAAACCCTGCCCCCTCGCGATTTCCGCGCAGGCTATGGCGAGGTGGTGAAATACGGCCTCCTTGGCGATGCCGCCTTCTTCGACTGGCTGGAGGCCAAGGCGACCACCCTCGCCACAGATGCCACGAACCGCCAGAAAGCGGTCCTCCGCTCTGTCCAGATGAAGGCCGAGATCGTCGCCCGCGACGAAACCGAAGAAGGCGACCGCGCGCTTTTGAACCTTGGCCATACCTTCTGCCACGCGCTGGAAAAAGCGACCGGCTATTCCGACCGGCTCTTGCATGGCGAAGGCGTGGCCATCGGCTGCGCCTTGGCCTTTGACCTCTCCAGCCGCCTTGGCCTTTGCGCGCAGGAAGACCCGTCCCGCGTCCGCGCCCATCTGCGCGCCATGGGGCTAAAGGTTGATCTGTCCGACATCCCGGGCGATCTGCCGGGGGCAGAGGGCCTCTTGGCGCTGATGGGGCAGGACAAGAAGGTCATCGATGGCCGCCTGCGCTTCATCCTCGCGCGCGGGATCGGGCGGGCCTTCGTGGCCGAAGACGTCCCCCCCGACACCGTCCGCAACCTTCTGGCCGAGGCACTGGCAACGCGCGGCTAGGCCAGTCAGAACAGGATTTTATAGGTATTGCCCAGCGTATCGGTCGCATTGCCGGTGCCGCTGGTCGTGCCGCTGCCCATGATGAAATGGCCCTGCATCCGCGTGCCATCGCGGCAGACCGCATAAATCTCGCCCGTATTCACGCCGCCCACCGTCTCGGAACTCCGCCCAAAGCGCCCGCCCAGATCGCGGATCGACAGATTGATCCCGCGTTCTTGCGTTTCCACGCGCGGGGCCACGCTCGTCCATGTGCCCGTGCAGCGCGGCCCGCCCGGAATGCGGAACCGCAACTCCCCCGAATTGCCCTCCGCATTCGACGCCTTTGCCACGATCACCGGCGGCACCGGCTGCTCTGCCAGCGGGCCAAGCGTGGGATAAAGCGTCATATCCTTCGATGCACCGCATCCCGCCACCATAAGGGCAGAGAGGATCGCCATCAGCAAAACGGATCGGGGTGTCATAAGCTGCCCTCTGGTTCTTGTGCCATGCCACGAAAGGACGTCCGCCTGCCTCACATCCGTCCCGCAGCGCCCGAGCCTTAAGCCGCAGCGGGAACAGGCACAAGGGACAGCCCCGATCTCTGCGCCCGGAACCAAGATCACAAGCTGGCGATGCGCCCCGATGGCCGCGACCGGGAAACCGGCTCAGGGTCTTTCCACGCCCGCCCCGTTACTTCTCGCGCTGCAGGGACCAGACCCGAATGCCCAGCGCCGCCAGCGCCGTCATCAAAGGGCCGGCGATCGCGTCATGGCGCAGCAGATCCCCCTCGATGAAGAACATGTCCGCATCGCGCGGCAAGGCCGCCACCATCCACCGCGCAAGTTCCGGCCCAAGCCCTGCCTC
>JALOTC010000193.1 GCA_025458085.1 Cypionkella sp.
GACCCCGCCGCGCCGATGCTTGGCCCGGTCGAAAATGGCGGCACGATCATCGCCAATACCGCCCCGGGCTGCTGGGGCCCGATGATCACGCCAAGCCTGCGTGGCGGGCATGAGGTCACGAAACCCGTTGAAATCAAAGGCGCAATGCCGGGTGATGGCGTGGCCATCCGCATCCGCGACATCACCGTGACCTCCATCGCCACAGCCTCCGGCCATGACAGTTCGCCCGCAGGCTTCTGCCTTGGAGACCCCTATGTCGCCGCGCGCTGCCCGGTCTGCGATACCGTCTGGCCGGAAACGCATGTCGAAGGCATCGGTCAGGATGCGGTCAAGTGCAACGCCTGTGGCAATGCGGTCAAACCCTTTGAAATCGTTCACGGATATACCGTCACCTTTGACGAAACCCGCGCCGTGGGCCTGACCCTGCCGCAACCCGCCGTGGACCAGATCGCCCATAACGCCGCGCATTTCGCGGCGCTTCCCGATGGCAGCCGCCAACATTCGATCCTGACCTTCGCGCCTTCTGACATGCCCGGCACCATCGTGCGCATGCGCCCCTTCTTGGGTCAGCTTGGCACCTGCCCCTCGATGGCGATGCCCGACAGCCATAATGCGGGCGATTTCGGCGCCTTCCTCGTGGGCGCACCGCATGATTACGGCATCACCGCCGAACAACTGGCCCAGCACAAAACCGATGGCCATATGGACATCGACGCCGTCCGCGCCGGCGCGATCCTTGTCGCCCCGGTCAAGGTGCCGGGCGCGGGCGTCTATCTGGGCGACATGCACGCCGGCCAAGGTGACGGCGAAATTGCCGGCCATACGATGGATGTGGCGGGCAGCGTGACGCTTCAGGTGGAGGTGGTGAAGAACTATCCGATCGACGGCCCCGTGCTCTTCCCGCTTGAAGAAGACCTGCCCCCGATGGCCCGCCCCTTCAGCGCGGCGGAAAAGGCCAAGGCCTTGCGTTTGGCCGAAAAATGGGGCGTGACCGAGATTGAACCCATGGCCCCGATTTCCGTCATCGGCACCGCGCCGAACCTGAACGAGGCGATCCTCAATGGCCTTGAACGCGCCGCCAAGCTCCTTGGCATGACGGTGGCCGAGGTGCGCAACCGCGCCACGATCAACGGGGCCATCGAAATCGGCCGTGCGCCGGGGGTCATTCAGGTGACCTTCCTTGCCCCGCTCTCGCGGCTCGATGCCGTGGGTCTGGGCGGTTATGCGCGGGAACAATACGGGCTTTAAGCCCCTGCCTTCGCGGACCATATCGCAGACTAACCGATATCCCCACCCTCGCACTGCAACAATCGTCCGCCTGCAATCGCCTGCCCGCTCAAGCTTGCGCCGCAACCGCCCGATCGCCACTTCCATCGCGGCCTGACTCATCTCCCCCTCGTCCGAGATCAGGGCCTTTACCGCCTCATGCGGCAACTGCCTTTCCTCGGCATCGACCAAGGCCGCCAGAAGCCGCGCCTCACGCGGCAAGAGATCAACCCGCATCTCGCCGCAGATCAGCAGCAGCCGATCCGGGAACAGGCGACAAGGTTCCCCCTCGCCCGCCCCTTCCGAGGCCAAAGAAGGATCACTATGGCCGCGCACACGTTCGGCCACCCGGTTGACGGCGGCGCGAATTTCGACCGACCCGCAGGGTTTTTGCAGATAGATATCGACCCCGTTTTCATAGCCCATCGTCCGGTTTTCCGTGCCCGAACGCACAGACAGGATGATGATCCCGACCCGCCGGTCCCGCGCCCGCAGATCGCGGGCAAAGTCCAGACCGCTGCGCCCCGGCAGGTTCACATCCAACAGCACAATGTCCGGGGCGGCGCCGCTCTCCTCAAAGGCCTCGACCGAGGTGAAGCCTTCGGTAAGGTAATCTGCCGCCCGCAAATCCTCGACCAGCATATCCTTCAGATCGACATTATCCTCGATCACAGCCGCGTTCAGTCGTGCATCGGAAGCCATGCGGTGACCCTTACCCTGTTCTGTCCAAGGACCTCCCACTTACAGCCGCCACCCAAAAGCTTCAACAATTGCCGCACGATATAAAGTCCAAGGCCAGAGCCGGGTTTGGCCAGAACCTGAGGGGCGCGGTAAAAGGCATCAAAGACGCGTTCTGCATCGGGCAGGCTTGCGGAGGGGCAGTCATTTTCCACCTCCAGCGTCATCTGGCCCATCGCACCGCGCAGATTGATCCAGACCGGCGTGCCGGGGCTGCAATATTTCATGGCATTGGACAAAAGGTTCGACAGGACCAGCCGGAAATACAACTCATCCACCCGGATCGGCAGAGACGTCGCACCCGAAAACAGAAAGCGCGCTTCCGCGGCATCTTGCCGACAGCGATCAGCCTCTTCGCGCAGGATGGCCGCCGCATCGACAGCGCTCGGCGTCAGGCGGATGTCCCCAAGTTCAAGCCGCTCCGTCCGGCTGAAGTCCTCGACCAGACGTTCCAACCCATCCAGCGCCCGGTCCATCCTTTGGTGATTAACGGCGCTGACCGAAGGTGAGGACAATCCAAGGCGCAGCACGGTCACGGTTGTTCCCACCTCATGAGAAACAGTCCACAGCAAATCCCGATAGGCCCGCGACAGCCGCGCCTGCACCTCGGCCTCCAGCCGCATCCCCTGCAAGGCGGCCTGTGCCCGTGCGGCGCGCTGACCTTGATTGCGAAAGAAGGTGACCAGCATCAGAAAGGCCAGCACCAAGGTCAGCCCCCCCTGAATGGCAGGCATGAAAATGGTCAGAGGCAGCACCGGCATGAGGCCCAGCACCGGCAAGATCCAGAGCGCAGCCGTCGTAGCATAGGCGGCATAAAAGGATCTGGCCCAGTTGCGCGGCAGGATACTGCTTTCGCCCATCGTCCGGATCGCCAAAAGGATGACCAAGACGAACAGCCCGGTCAGCACGACGGCGATCTCCAGCATCACTTGGCTGTGCAAGACCCCCTGCATCGCAATAACCGCAATCTGCGCAAGCAAAAGAAACAGTCCAGCCCGCAGAACACGCCGATCCACCTGCATCGCGCGAAAGAGCGACAGGTGAAAGATCATGGAGGTCAGATAGGAAAGCGGCAGCCAGAAGGTCGTGATCCGATCTGTGACCATCGTCGGAAAGATCGCCCCCAGATAGCCAAAATACGACAAGGAGGCGACCAGATAAGTCGCCTGACTTCCGGCAAAGATCAGGAATACGGGGTCGTTCAGCCGCAGGTAAAGCCATCCCGTCGCGACCAGTCCAAGGACCAGCAGAACGACAAAGATGGCGTAAAGCATCCGAATGGCCAGCAGGTGCGAAATCAGTTCGGCATATTCGCCAGCGCGAAAATAGACACCAATCGTGCTGACGCTTTGCACACTCAGATAAAGGCTCTGGCCGGCGATCTCTTCCCACGCCAAAAGAAAACCCAGCGTCGGCAGTTGCAGCGGGCGCTGCGCCAAGGGCACCTGATCTCCCGTCAGCACCACCTTCCATGCCCCCGATGCATCGCGGTAATGCAGGCGCACATCATCCAGATTGCCCATGCCAAACTGGATCAGAACCCGGCCCGAGGGCACGGTTTCGGGCTGCGTCAGGTCCAGCCGGAACCAATGCCTCCCCGAACTGTAGCCAAGCGCCATCTCTGTCTGGCCGGGGGCGAAAGCCTCGGTCACGATCTCCTCAATCTCTTTGCGGCCCGAGTCGTCGTAAAAATGGCCGACGGCGGAAATGCGCAGATCCGCGCCCGGCTCATGTACGGGTCCGATGACTGGCGCCTGCGCGATGCTGGCCACCAGCAAGCCGGCCACAACCGAAAGGACAAGAGTCAAATAGATCAGATGCCGCATAGAGCAGCCCCCTCCCCGCGACCGGCGGGTCGCACCTTCCTGGGACGGCCCCTCTCCCAAGCCAACATGGCCCGGAGTTTCCTCCTCTGGCAAGAGAGGTCATTGCCCAAACCATCCGCCCTCGTCACAGTCCCGCCGAGACAAGCAGTCCTGACGGGCGAGACCTTATGGGCGAGACCTGACAGGCGCGGAGCAAACAGACATGCCGTCCACTTGCCCCGCGCATCGGCCAAACAAAGACGCAAACACACAAGTCCCCGCACTCTGCGTTTGACTTGTCGGGCAAAAGCTTTTGCTTTTGCCACAGGAACTTAGCACAGGAAAACAGGCCGAAAACAAGACGGGCAAAAACAAGACAGGCCAACAAAACACGACACTAGACAGGCCGAAAAAAACACAGGCCGCAATCATACAGGCCAAAACCACACAGGCCAAAACCACACAGGCCAAAACCACATAGGCCAAAACCAAATAGGCCAAAACCAAATAGGCCAAAACCACACGGGCCAAAACCACACGGGCCAAAACCACACGGGCCAAAACCACATAGGCCAAAAACCAAAACCCCGCGCCTCACCCCTAAGGGCGAAGCGCGAGGACTAACAAGTTCACTCGCACCTTCACTATGTTGGCAAGTGTTAGATTTTGCCCCCAAGACTGAGTTTTTTTACACATTCCGCTGAGGCCGCCACGGGGAGCACCCATGCGGCCACCAGCACAAAAGGCAAAAGTTTTTCGCATACCGAAATAAAAAACAAAACCCAACAGTTTCAAACATACCCAGGGGGCAGCCCTTACCAGACTGGCATCCGACCGCCCCACCCGGCCCCGATCCACAAGGCCAGGCCGATCCCCCCTTGCACAGGACATGCCAAAGACATCCGAATATTGCCCCGATCCCTGTGAAAGAACATACGGACCACGCAGGTCAAAAGGACGCAGCCCGCGGCAGATGAGAGGCCCGACACAACAGGCTCATTGCCGCCGGGGTGACGCGACCGTGGGTTGCATCTCGCCCCGATCAGCTTCCCCTCCAAATTGCAGAGCGCAGATCGCAGGCACATTTGGCTTTGTTGCAGGTGTCGTGGGTATACACCGTGTTCCGGGGCGATTTTTGCGTGTTTCGCCGCCTTTTGAAAATCCGATCGAAAATGACTACTTTCTTAGCCATCAGCCCTGCGCAACGCCGCCGAACCCCATAGAAGGGCGATGCCGCGCTTGCTCGCCCTTGGCGCTGACTGTAAGGACGATGGGGCACGCCTGTCGGGGTGTAATCATCTGCTCTTTTTTCAGGCATGTGCCGCCCCCACCTACCGAATTGGCAAAAAATCGACGGAGGCTTTCCAGTGAAAACCATGGCGACAGCGCTGCCTGATGTGATGATCATCGAACCGGCGCGCTTTGGTGATGATCGCGGCTGGTTCAGCGAAACCTGGAATGCGGCACGCATGGCCTCTGTCGGGCTGGACTTTGGCTTCGTGCAGGACAACCACTCCTATTCCGCCCGCAAGGGCACGTTGCGCGGCCTGCATTATCAGGCCCCTCCCCGCGCGCAGGATAAACTCGTGCGCTGCTCGCGTGGGGCGATCTTGGATGTGGCGGTGGATGTGCGCCGCGGCTCTCCCCAGTATGGCCAGTGGGTCGGGATAGAACTTTCAGCCCAGAACGGGCGGCAGCTTCTGGTGCCCAAGGGGTTCTTGCATGGCTTCATCACGCTGACCGATGACACCGAGGTGCAGTATAAATGCAGCGATCTCTACGCGCCTGACTGTGACGGGGCGGTGCATTTCGCCTCGGTCGGCGTGGAGTGGGGCTTTGCGCCCGATGCGATCACGGTCTCTGACAAGGATGCCCGTGCGCCTGCCTTTGCGGACTGGACCTCTCCCTTCACCTTTGGTGCGGCATGAAAATTCTTGTGACCGGGGGGGCAGGCTTCATCGGCTCTGCCGTGGTGCGCCGCGCGATCCGGGACGGGCATCAGGTCGTGAACCTTGATGCCCTGACCTATGCCGCCTGCCTTGCCAATGTCGAAAGCGTCTCGAACGCGCCGGGTTATGCCTTTGAACAGGCCGATATCCGCGACCGCGCGGCCTTGGACCGCATCTTTGCCGCCCATGACCCCGATGCCGTGATGCATCTGGCCGCCGAAAGCCATGTGGACCGTTCCATCGACGGGCCGGGCGACTTTGTCGAGACGAACATCACCGGCACCTATAACCTGCTGGAGGCCGCGCGCGCGCATTGGACGCGCAAGGGCCGGCCCGAGAGCTTCCGCTTTCACCACATCTCCACCGATGAGGTCTTTGGCTCTCTGCCCCCTGACCCAAGCGTGAAGTTCACCGAAACCACCCCCTATGATCCGCGCAGCCCCTATTCGGCGTCAAAGGCGGCAAGCGATCATCTGGTGCGGGCGTGGCACGAAACCTATGGCCTGCCTGTCGTTTTGACGAATTGCTCCAACAATTACGGGCCTTTCCACTTCCCCGAAAAGCTAATTCCGGTGGTGATCCTCAACGCGCTCGCGGGCAAGCCCCTGCCGATCTACGGCGATGGGTCCAATATCCGCGATTGGCTTTATGTCGAAGATCACGCCACTTGTCCGTACGCTCTGCGCGATCCTTGATGCCAAACGGCCCAAGCCGCAGGGAAGCTATGCCGATCAGATCACCTTTGTGACCGACCGCCCCGGGCATGATGCGCGCTATGCGATTGATCCCTCTCGCATCCGTGAGGAACTGGGCTGGCGGCCGAGTGTCACGGTCGAGGAAGGGCTGGCGCTGACCGTCCAGTGGTATCTGGACAATGAGGCGTGGTGGCGCCCGCTTCTGTCCCGTCAGGGCGTGGGTCAGCGGCTGGGGGTCAAGGCATGACGGGGCTGTTGGTCTTTGGCCGCACCGGTCAGGTCGCGATGGAACTTGCCCGCCTTGCACCCGAGGCGCGCTTTCTGGGCCGGGACGAGGCCGATCTGATGGACCCCGCCGCCTGTGCCGCAGCGATTGCCGCCCATGCCCCAAGCGCGGTGATCAACGCCGCCGCCTGGACCGCCGTAGACAAGGCCGAGGCGGAGGAAGAGGCGGCCACCCGCATCAACGGCGATGCCCCCGGCGCGATGGCACGGGAATGTGCGGCACGCGGTATCCCCTTTGTCCATATCTCGACCGATTATGTCTTTGATGGCGCAGGCGAGGCCCCCTTCTCGCCTGACCACCCGACCGCGCCGCTTGGCGCCTATGGACGCTCAAAGCTGAAGGGCGAGGAGGCCGTGCGCGCCGCGGGCGGGGCCTATGTGATCCTGCGCACCTCTTGGGTCTTTTCGGCGCAGGGTGCGAATTTCGTCAAAACCATGCTGCGGTTGGGGGTGGACCGTCCGCGCTTGACCGTGGTCGCCGACCAGATCGGCGGCCCCACCCCCGCCCGCGCGATTGCGGCGGCCTGCCTGACCATGGCCGAACAGCTCGGCGCGGAGCCTGCCAAGACCGGCACCTATCATTTCGCGGGCACACCAGACACAAGCTGGGCCGATTTCGCCCGCGCGATCATGGCCGAGGCTGGCCTGCCCTGCGTGATCGAGGATATCCCCTCCTCCGCCTATCCAACGCCAGCGCGGCGCCCGGCCAATTCGCGGATGGATTGCGCGGACCTTTCCCGCTTTGGCCTAAACCGCCCCGATTGGCGGGCTGAATTGCGTGACGTTCTGACAGCGCTAGAGGTGAGATGATGACGGTGGAACGCAAAGGCATCATTTTGGCGGGTGGGTCGGGCACGCGGCTTTTCCCGATCACCGTTTCGGTTTCGAAACAGCTTCTTCCGGTCTATGACAAGCCGATGATCTATTACCCGCTCAGCGTTCTGATGCTGGCGGGGATCCGTGACATCGCGGTCATCACCACCCCGCAGGACCAGGATCAATTCCGCCGTGCCTTGGGTGATGGCAGCCAATGGGGCCTTTCGCTGACCTATATCGTGCAACCTTCGCCCGATGGTCTGGCGCAGGCCTATCTTCTGGCCGACGATTTCCTGAACGGGGCGCCTTCCGTCATGGTTCTGGGCGACAATATCTTTTTCGGCCATGGCCTGCCTGAACTTCTGATCAGTGCGGGGGCGCAGGAGAGGGGGGCAACCGTCTTTGGCTATCATGTCTCGGACCCGGAACGCTATGGCGTGGTGGGCTTTGATGCCGAAGGCCGGGTGACGCAGATCGTGGAAAAGCCGCAAAATCCGCCCTCCTCTTTCGCGGTGACAGGGCTCTATTTCCTTGATGGCTCCGCCCCTGACCGCGCCCGCGACCTGCGCCCCTCACCGCGGGGCGAGTTGGAGATCACCTCGTTGCTTGAAACCTATCTGGCCGATGGCGCGCTGCGTGTCGAGCAGATGGGGCGAGGCTTCGCCTGGCTTGATACCGGCACCCACGGCAGCCTTCTGGACGCTGGAAACTTCGTGCGTACCCTGATCGAACGTCAGGGCCAGCAAGTCGGCTGTCCTGAAGAGATCGCCTTCCACAAGGGCTGGATTAGCGCGAATGACCTTCGGATCCTCGCAAGCCCCTTGGCAAAAAATGCCTATGGAAAACATCTCTTTGGTCTTTTGCATGACGACAGGCGCTGAAAGGAAAGACAGACGTGCCGGATAAGGCTCCTCTCGCCCCACCAGATCTCGTCCCGGATGCGATGCGGGAACGGCGCTTCCGCATGGGGCGAACGGTGACCGCACTGATGCTGCGCGAAATGTCGACAACCTATGGCCGTTCTCCCGGCGGGTATGTCTGGGCGCTTCTTGAACCGGTGCTGGGTCTTGCCTTTCTGGTTTTCGTGTTTTCCTTCTTCATGCGCACGCCCCCGCTCGGAAACAGCTTTCCGCTGTTTTACGCCACGGGTTTCCTACCCTTCGTGATGTTCAACGATACCGCGAACAAAATTGCCACCTCAATGCGCTATTCCCGGCCTCTGCTGGAATATCCGGTCGTCACCTATCTGGACGCCATGCTGGCACGTCTGATCCTGACGGTACTGACACATCTTATTGTCGCAATTATCATTTGCAGCACGATCATGATGATCGAAGATACCCGCGCCCGCATTGATGCCGGCTATTTGTTCATCGGGGTTTCCATGCTGGCCGCGCTCGGCTTTGGGGTGGGAAGTGTGAATGCGTATCTGATGACCAGCTTTCCAGTCTGGGAACGTCTCTGGTCTGTGTTTACACGGCCACTGGCGCTGGTTTCGGGCCTCTTTTTCACCTATCACAGCCTGCCACGCGAAGCGCAGGAAATCCTGTGGTATAACCCTCTCATGCATGCGGTCGGGATGATCCGCGCCGGGTTTTACCCGGCTTACCGCGTGGACTATGTGAGTGGGGTTTACATCTTCGGGTTGTCGCTCGTGCTCTCTTGCATTGGACTGATGCTGTTGCGCAAACACCATCGCGCCATGATGAACGAGATGTAGGGGCGTGTGAAACATGATGCGAGTCCCGCTTCCCGCCCCCAGACTGAATGACAAAGAACACGCGCAGCAGCGCCAGAATGAAAGGGGCAGGATATGACAACCCCGCCGACCAACGCACCGGTCAAGACGGCAGAGACTGCCGCGCCTCAGGCGCAGAAGCC
>JALOTC010000194.1 GCA_025458085.1 Cypionkella sp.
TCGGCGCACATTCCTCGATACGGACGGTATCGCCAACCTTGAACTTGTTCTCCGCGTCATGGGCGCGGTATTTCTTGGACTTCCGCACAGTCTTTTGCAAAAGCGGGTGCTTGAAGCGACGCTCGACCAGAACCGTGATGGTCTGCTCGTTCTTGTCCGAGGTCACGACGCCTTGAAGGATACGCTTGGGCATTGTGATGAACCTCTTACTTCGCCGCTTCGGCGGCTTTTTCGTTGAGAATGGTCAGAACGCGCGCGGCGTCACGACGCACCGCACGCATGCGCGCGGTGTTCTCAAGCTGGTTGGTTGCCTTTTGGAAGCGCAGGTTGAACGCCTCCTTCTTCAGAGCGACAAGCTGATCGCGCAGCTGGTCAGGGGTCTTGCCCCGGAGTTCCTTGGCGTCCATTGCGCCTTTTCCTTTCACAATCGCCAGACGGCCCCTTGATCGTTCAGGGTGACCGTTGATCTGGCGGATCAATGACAAACCGACGAATCCGAGTCGCCCCGGATCCGCGGATGCGCCCGTATAGGGGGGATGTCCCGCGGGGGCAAGCAGAAGTTTCCCATCACGGCGAACGCGTCGGCAGATACTGTCGGCGCCCATGTCGCACCATATCCGCCTCTAATTGGACCGGCCCGAATAGAAAAGCCCCCGCCGTTTGCACGGCGGGAGCCAAGGATGTTACGACAGACTGGATTACCAGTCTTCGCGGGCCACGACGCGGGTCTGAACCGGAAGCTTCATCGCCCCCAGACGCAGAGCCTCACGCGCCAGTGTCTCGGACACGCCGTCGATCTCAAACATGATCCGGCCGGGCTTCACCTTGGCGACCCAACGGTCCACCGAGCCTTTACCCGAACCCATCCGAACTTCGGTGGGCTTTGCCGAGACGGGCAGATCCGGGAAAATACGGATCCAAACCCGGCCCTGACGCTTCATATGGCGGGTGATCGCGCGGCGGGCCGCTTCGATCTGACGCGCGGTCACACGCTCCGGCTCGGTCGCCTTAAGGGCGAAAGACCCGAAGTTCAGCAGGAAACCGCCCTTCGCCTCGCCGTGAATACGGCCTTTATGCGCCTTGCGGAATTTTGTGCGTTTCGGTTGCAGCATCTTGCGTTACTCCCTTACGCGCGTTCGCGATCGCGACGCGGCTGGCGAGGAGCCGGACCATCCTGCCCTTCCGCCTGACGGCGGTCGTGGGCCTGCGGGTCATGCTCCATGATCTCGCCTTTGAAGATCCAGACCTTCACGCCAATGATCCCATAGGGCGTCTTGGCTTCGGACAGCGCATAGTCGATATCCGCGCGCAGCGTGTGCAGCGGAACGCGACCTTCGCGATACCATTCGGTCCGTGCGATTTCGGCCCCACCCAGACGACCGGAGACGTTCACCCGGATGCCGAGCGCACCCATCCGCATCGCATTCTGCACGCCACGCTTCATGGCGCGACGGAAGGACACACGACGTTCCATCTGCTGGGCGATCGACTCGGCCACCAGTTGGGCGTCAAGCTCGGGCTTGCGCACTTCAACGATGTTGAGGTGCAGTTCGGACGAGGTGAAAGCAGCAAGTTTCTTGCGCAGCGTTTCGATATCAGCGCCTTTCTTGCCGATGATCACACCGGGGCGGGCGGCGTGGATCGTCACGCGGCACTTTTTGTGCGGACGCTCGATGATCACGCGGCTGATACCGGCCTGCTTGGCTTCCTCATGGATAAATTCACGCATCTTGAGGTCTTCAAGCAGCAGATTGCCATAGTCCTTCGACTCGGCGAACCAACGGCTGTCCCAGGTCCGGTTGACCTGCAGGCGCATCCCGATCGGGTTAACCTTCTGTCCCATTATGCCGACTCCCCGGTCTGACGCACCTTGATGGTGATTTCGCTGAACGGCTTCATGATCTTGCCGAAACGTCCGCGTGCACGCGGACGGCCACGCTTCATCACCAGGTTCTTGCCGCACCAGGCTTCGGCGACAACAAGGCTGTCCACGTCAAGGCCGTGATTGTTTTCGGCATTGGCGATGGCCGACTGCAGGCACTTCTTCACGTCCTGCGCGATCCGCTTCTTCGAGAAGGTGAGATCGGCAAGCGCCTTGTCCACCTTCTTGCCGCGGATCAGGCCGGCAACGAGGTTCAGCTTCTGCGGCGAGGTGCGAAGCATACGGCTGATCGCCATTGCTTCATTGTCCGCCACGCGGCGCGGATTCTTTTCCTTACCCATGGCTTACTTCCTCTTGGCTTTCTTGTCGGCAGCGTGACCGTAATAGGTCCGCGTCGGGGAATATTCCCCAAACTTCTGGCCGATCATTTCTTCGGTGACCGCGACAGGAACGTGCTTCTGGCCGTTGTACACGCCAAAGGTCAGACCGACGAACTGCGGCAGGATGGTGGAACGACGCGACCAGATCTTGATCACTTCGTTCTTGCCCGACTCGCGCGCTTTTTCGGCCTTTTTCAGGACGTAGCCATCGACGAACGGGCCTTTCCAAATGGAACGAGACATGGATTAGCGCCCTTTTTTCTTGGCATGACGCGAGCGGACAATGAACTTGTCCGTCTGCTTGTTCGTGCGGGTGCGGTTGCCCTTGGTGCCCTTGCCCCACGGGGTAACCGGGTGACGGCCACCCGAGGTGCGGCCCTCACCACCACCATGCGGGTGGTCGATCGGGTTCATCGCAACGCCGCGGACGGTCGGGCGCACGCCCATATGGCGCTTGCGACCGGCTTTGCCGAGGTTCTGGTTGGAGTTGTCAGGGTTCGACACGGCACCGATGGTGGCCATGCATTCCTGACGCACCATGCGAAGCTCGCCAGAGGACAGGCGGATCTGCGCATAGCCACCATCACGGCCCACGAACTGGGCATAGGTGCCAGCCGCACGCGCCAACTGACCACCCTTTCCAGGCTTCAGTTCGACGTTATGAACGATGGTGCCGATCGGCATGCCCGAGAAAGGCATGGCGTTGCCCGGCTTTACGTCGGTCTTGGCGCCGGCGATCACCGAGTCACCAACAGCCAGGCGCTGCGGGGCGAGGATGTAGGACAGTTCCCCATCCGAATATTTCACGAGCGCGATGAAGGCGGTGCGGTTCGGATCATATTCGATCCGCTCGACGACCGCCGGGACATCGAACTTGCGACGCTTAAAGTCAACAATGCGGTACAGACGCTTTGCGCCGCCGCCCTTGTGCCACATCGTGACGCGTCCGGTGTTGTTCCGGCCACCGGTCTTGGTCAAACCCTCAACAAGGGCTTTGACCGGACGGCCTTTCCACAGCTCCGAACGGTCGATCAGAACCAGCCCACGCTGGCCAGGCGTCGTCGGTTTATACGACTTGAGTGCCATGCTTTCTGTCTTCCGTCAGACAGACCCACGTTTTAGGGCCCCGAAGGTCCCCGGCTTACAGGGCCCCGAAGGTCCCCAACGAAACTCGCAGCCAAGGCCACGAACAACGGAAAAGCCCCGGAACGAATCCCGGGGCAAAACCGATGGGGTCCAATAGGCGGGTTGACGCATGAGGTCAAGGCGCGAAAGGCGAGAATGATCGTATTGATCGTTATTTATGGGCATCCCGGCTCCGCTCTAACCGCACAGCAAAGGTCAACTGCGCATGGCCGCCGGCCTCAAATGAAAACAACTCAAACCTATTTTCTACGCTTGGCCCGCCTTTGCAGGGACCAGCGGCAAAATGCGAAAAGGCCCCGCGAACGCGAGGCCTTCTCTCTACTCTTCGCGACCGTTCAAAGACCGGTGGCCACGTCGATCGTGTTGCCCTCTTCGAGCGTGACATAGGCTTTCTTCTTGTCACTCCGCTCGCCGGGGCGACCGCGGAAACGCTTGACCTTGCCCTTGGTCACCACGGTGTTCACTGCCTTGACCTTGACGCCAAAGACGTTTTCCACGGCTTCCTTGATCTGGGGCTTGGTCGCATCCATGGCGACTTCAAAAACCACAGCACCAGCTTCCGAGGCCATCGTGGCCTTTTCCGTGATGATCGGCTTTTTGATCAGATCGTAATGTTCAGGTTTCGCGCTCATTTCAGACGAGCCTCCAGTGCTTCGAGGCCGGCCTTGGTGATGACCAGCGTGTCGCGACGCAGGATGTCATAGACGTTCGCGCCGATGGTCGGCAGAACGTCAATGCCTTCGATATTGCGGGCGGCCTTGGCGAAATTCTCATCCACCGAAGCCCCGTCAATGATCAATACGCGCTTCCAACCCAGCTCGGATTTGTGCTTGGCCAGCAGGGCGGTCTTAGCATCTGCCATGGCGATCGAATCGAGGATCACCAGTTCACCCGCCTTGGCCTTGGCCGACAGCGCATGACGCAGGCCAAGCGCGCGCACCTTCTTGGGAAGGTCGTGGGCGTGGCTACGCGGGGTCGGGCCTTTGTAGACGCCGCCATGACGGAAGATCGGCGCCTTGCGGGAGCCGTGACGCGCGCCACCGGTGCCCTTCTGGCGATAGATCTTCTTGGTCGAGTAGGACACGTCCGACTTGCCAAGAACCGAATGGGTGCCAGCTTGTGCCTTGGCACGCTGCCAGCGCACCACGCGATGCAGGATGTCTGCCCGCGGCTCAAGGCCGAACAGCGCTTCGTCCAGATCAACGGAACCGGCCTTGCCGCCGTCAAGCTTGATCACATCGAGTTTCATGCTTCACCCCCTTCGGCGGCAACTTCGGCAGCCGGAGCAGCAGCGGTCCGGATCGCAGCCGGACGCGGCGCGTCGGCATGTGCGGGCTTCTTCACCGCATCCTTGACCGTCACCCAACCACCCTTGGAGCCGGGAACTGCGCCCTTGACCATGATCAGGCCACGGTCGGCATCGGTGCGCACGACCTGCAGGTTCTGCGTGGTCACACGAACGGCACCCAGATGGCCAGCCATCTTCTTGCCCTTGAACACCTTGCCGGGGTCCTGGCACTGACCAGTCGACCCGTGCGAACGGTGCGAGATCGACACACCGTGCGAGGCCCGCAGACCACCGAAGTTGTGGCGCTTCATCGCACCGGCAAAGCCCTTACCGATCGAAGTGCCGGCGATATCCACAAACTGACCTGCCAGATAGTGGTTTGCGGTGATCTCCGCACCCACCTCAATCAGGTTGTCGGGCGACACGCGGAATTCCGCGACCTTACGCTTTGGCTCAACACTGGCTTTGGCAAAATGGCCGCGCATCGCAGCCGAAGTCCGCTTCGCCTTCGCAGCACCTGCGCCCAGCTGAACGGCTGTGTAGCCATCCTTGTCGGCGGTGCGCTGAGCAACAACCTGAAGGTTGTCAAGTTGAAGGACGGTCACAGGAACCTGCTTCCCATCCTCAAGGAACAGCCGGGTCATGCCCAGCTTCTTGGCGATAACACCAGAACGCATTGCCGCCTCCTTACACCTTGATTTCGACGTCAACGCCAGCGGCGAGGTCGAGCTTCATCAGCGCGTCCACGGTCTGCGGCGTCGGGTCGACGATGTCGAGAAGACGCTTGTGCGTCCGGATTTCCCACTGGTCACGCGACTTCTTGTCGATGTGCGGACCACGCAGAACGGTGAATTTCTCAATCTTGTTCGGCAGCGGAATGGGACCGCGCACCTGTGCACCCGTGCGCTTGGCCGTGTTGACGATTTCCTGCGTGCTGGCATCCAGTACGCGGTAATCGAAGGCCTTCAGGCGAATGCGAATGGTCTGACCTTGCATGTCGTTGTCCTTCGGAACGTAAAGCGGGCGCCATCGCCCGCTTCATAGGTTCGCTTGTTGGTAAGGCAGATGCGGCGCGCCGATTCGACGCGCCGCGGGTTCATTATCAGGCGAGGATCTTGGAGACAACGCCTGCGCCGACGGTGCGGCCGCCTTCGCGGATGGCGAAGCGCAGTTTTTCTTCCATCGCGATCGGGGCGATCA
>JALOTC010000195.1 GCA_025458085.1 Cypionkella sp.
GTGATCGCCGCCGTCAGCGTCGTCTTCCCGTGGTCAACGTGGCCAATCGTGCCAATGTTGACATGCGGTTTCGTCCGTTCAAACTTTGCCTTTGCCATGCCGAAGCGCCCTTGATTTCGGGGGGCGCCGCGACCATCCGGCCCATACGCCCCGTGCTACACGGGCGGGCAGATATTCCGAAGATCGGGGAAAATCAAGCCTCAGTTACCCGCGCTCTCCCCCGGCGCAGGCGGGCTGTCTTCCGCCTCATCCGGCACGGGCACAGCCTCGGGGGCCAAAGCTTCCGCATCCGAGGCCGCCGGCGCAGCCGCGTCCTGCGGCGCATCATCCGCAGCCTCTGCCGCGGCCTTCATCGCGGCCAGTTGCGCATCCAGTTCGGCCTGCGTCATGCCGAACCATTCCGGGTTTTCAAGGAACCATTCCTCAACCCTCTTGGCCGCATTGTAAGACAGGGCCGCCATCTGCTCCCGCTTCGACCGGGTCAGCCCGGTGCCAATCACCGTCTCTCCCGACAGGCTTTCAAAGATGGTGAATTGCGCGCCTTCCGCGTTCAGCTTCTTGCCCGCCGCATCGTCCCAGACATTGGCAGTAATCACCAGGACCGACTTCGGCGCAGCAAGGATCGGAATGCCGGGCGGGGCCAGCGCATAGCCATCCACCGAAATCCCGATATTGTAAAGCCGCGTGCCCTCATACCGGCCAAAACGGTCCGCGACCGCCTGTTTCACGGCCGCTTCCCATTCTTCCTCGCTCGCCTCGCGGCTGATCGGCACCTTCTGCGCGTTATCCGCCACCACGATGTTCAGCCCAAGGCCAAACGCGCCCAAGGGGGCCAGCGGATCGTTCAGATCATTGCGCGCACAGCCCGCAACCACCCCCGCCGCCAAGATCAAACCCATGGCCTGCCTGAACATCCGCGCACCCTCCTGCTCACGCCACGGGGATAGCGGGACCGCCCCCGCCATGCAAGCGCGCGCTCAGTCCAGCGCGGCCACCCGCGCATGCAGATGCTCCACCAGCGCCGGGTCCAGCCGCAACCGCGCGGCCAGCATCGCAAGATACCCCTTCTCCGCCGCCCCCTCCGGGTCCAGGACCAGCAGAGAGGCCGCGTAAATCTCCGCCGCCTCCGCCTCGCCATCGGCCAAGGCCGCAATCCGGCCCGGGTCAAGGGGCGCGTCCAGCTCCGCCGCGATCAACCGCTCCGCCTCGGCCCCAAGGCCCAATTGGGCCAGTTGCGCCGTGATCCGCGCATGTTCCTCGCCCGTCACATGGCCATCGGCCTTGGCCGCCGCAACCATCGCCTGCAACAGCTTTGTCGCCAGATCATCCGCCGCGACCGGGTCCGAGGGCAGGAAAGCCGTTCCCTCCGGCGCGGGCAAAGGCGCAGGCGCGGCCTGTGCTGCCTTCCCCGCCTTCCAATCCTCATAGGCGCGATAGGCCAGCCCGCCAATCAGCGCCGCGCCCCCGACCTTGGCCCCGGTTTTCAGCATCTTCTTGCCGCCCCCGGCCAGCAAAAGCCCCAAAAGCCCACCCGCAATCGCGCCCTTGGCCAAAGGCGATTGCCCATCCCACGCCCCCTTGGCCTTGCCCGCAAGGTCCCGCGCGCCCCCGGCACCCGCGCCGCCCGCACCCGCAACCTGCCCCATCAACCCGTCCAAAAGCGCCTTTGCATTGATCATCGTCATTCCCTTTCGGCCAAGCCAATACACATCCTTCAAGATGGGATCGCCCAAGCCCCCGCGCAATGCACTTGCGCGCGATGCCACATTCCCGCCAAGGTTGCGGGGCATCAGACTGCCTGACGCCTCATCTACGGTCACACCCCATGCTCCGCATTCTCCAAATTCTCGGCCTCTCCTTCCTCCTCCTCTCTTGTGGAGAGGCTGTCACCTCCAACAGCACCGCCCGCGTCCTCGTGCTGGGCGATTCGATGCTCGCCTCCAACGGCGCGCAGGGCAAAGCGGTGGCCGATGTACTGGAACGCGAACTGGGCCAAGAGGTGATCGACCGCTCCATTCCCGGCGCACGCTACTTCTACAAACTCCCCGTCACGGGGGCTGCAGGGCTGCGAATCCCCGCCCAATACCGCGCGGGCAAATGGGATTGGGTCATCCTCAACGGCGGCGGCAATGACCTGCTCTTTGGCTGTGGCTGCGGCCCCTGCGGCGGCGTGCTCAACCGCCTCGTCTCGCCCGATGGGCGGTCCGGCACCATCCCCGCCTTTGTGAACGAAATCCGCCAGACCGGCGCGCGCGTCATTTATGTCGGCTATCTGCGCAACCCCGGCACCGCCACCCCGATCCGCGGTTGCCGCCCCCATGGGGATGAGCTTGACCGCCGCCTGACCCGCATGGCCAGCTTCGATTCCGGCGTCACCTTCCTGCCCTTGGCCGATCTTGTGCCGCATGGCGATTGGTCATGGCATCAGATCGACCGCATCCACCCCTCCGAAAAAGCCAGCGCCGCCATCGCCGCCCGCATCGCCAAGGTCATCAAATCCGCGCCCAAACCGCGCTAAGCCTCTGCCCCAAATGAAAAGGGCCGCCCGATGGGGCGGCCCTTTCCTGTTTCACAGGCTGCCTTACGCCTGCAAATCGTAACGGTCCGCGTTCATCACCTTGGTCCAAGCCGCGACGAAATCGGCCACGAACTTCGCCGCGCCATCGTCTTGGGCATAAACCTCGGCATAGGCCCGCAGGATGGAGTTGGAGCCGAACACCAGATCCGCCCGCGTCGCCGTCCACTTCACGGCACCCGTCTTGCGGTCGGTCAGGGCATAGCTGTTCATGCCCGTGGGCACCCACTTCCACGCCATATCCGTCAGGTTGACGAAGAAGTCGGTGGTCAAGGCACCCTCACGGTCGGTGAAGACGCCATGCTTGGTCCCGCCATGGTTGGTACCGATCACCCGCATCCCGCCGATCAGGCAGGTCATCTCGGCCCCGGTCAGACCCATCAGCTGCGCCCGGTCCAGAAGCATTTCCTCGGCCGAAACCGCGTAATCCTTCTTCTGCCAGTTGCGGAAGCCATCGGCCAGCGGCTCCAGCACCGCAAAGCTTTCTGCGTCCGTCTGCTCTTGGGTCGCATCACCCCGGCCCGGCGCAAAAGGCACCGTCACGTCAAAGCCAGCCGCTTTCGCCGCCATCTCCACGCCAAGGTTCCCGGCCAGAACGATCACATCGGCCACGCTCGCGCCAGTTTCCGCCGCGATGGGTTCCAGCGCCGCCAGAACGCGGGCCAGACGGGCAGGCTCGTTGCCTTCCCAATCCTTCTGCGGGGCCAGACGGATACGCGCGCCATTCGCCCCGCCGCGATAATCCGACTGGCGGAAGGTCCGCGCCGAATCCCAGGCGGTCGCCACCATATCAACCGGGTCTTGCCAGACCAGCACTTCCTTCGGCGCATCCGGCCCGATGTAGCGGGTGTTCGGCCCCATATCGCGGTGGGTCAGCTTGAACCAAGCCCGCGCAAAGCAGTCCGAGAAATAGTCCGGGTCCTTGTAGAACCGCTCCGAGATTTCCCGATAGATCGGGTCCATCTTCATCGCCATATCGGCATCGGTCATGATCGGATTATAGCGGATCGACGGGTCCTCCACGTCAACCGGCTTATCCTCTTCCTTGATGTTCACCGGCTCCCACTGCCACGCGCCCGCCGGGGATTTCTTCAGCTCCCAGTCGTAATTCAGCAGCAGGTGGAAATAGCCGTTGTCCCACTTGGTCGGGTGGGTCGTCCACGCGCCCTCGATGCCCGAGGTCACGGTGTTGCGGCCCACGCCCCGGCTGGTGTTGTTCATCCAGCCCAGACCGGCTTCCTCGATCCCCGCACCTTCCGGCGACGGGCCAAGGTTTTCCGCACGGCCATTGCCATGCGCCTTACCCACCGTATGACCGCCCGCAGTCAGCGCACAGGTTTCCTCGTCATTCATCGCCATCCGCGCGAAAGTCTCCCGCACATGCAGCGCGGTTTTCAGCGGATCAGGCTTGCCGTTCACCCCCTCGGGGTTCACGTAAATCAGGCCCATATGCACAGCGGCCAACGGGTTTTCGAGTGTGGAGGGGTTCTCCAGATCGCCATAACGGTTCTCGGATGGCGCGAGCCACTCCTTCTCCGACCCCCAATAGACATCCTTCTCCGGATGCCAGATGTCCTCACGGCCAAACGAGAAGCCAAAGGTCTTCAGACCCATGTTCTCATAGGCAATCGTGCCCGCCAGAATGATCAGGTCGGCCCAGCTCACCTTGTTGCCGTATTTCTTCTTCAACGGCCACAGCAGGCGCCGCGCCTTGTCCAGGTTCGCGTTGTCGGGCCAGGAATTCAGCGGCGCGAAACGGATGTTCCCGGTGCCGCCACCGCCCCGCCCATCGGCCAGACGGTAAGACCCCGCCGAATGCCACGCCAAACGGATCATCAAGCCACCGTAATGGCCCCAATCCGCTGGCCACCACTCTTGGCTGTCGGTCATCAGCGCATGCATGTCACGCTTCAGCGCCTCGAAATCCAGACCTTTCACTTCCTTGCGGTAGTCAAAGCCCTTCAGCGGGTTGGTCTTGCTGTCATGCTGATGCAAGATGTCAAGGTTCAGCGCCTTGGGCCACCAATCCATCACGCTCGTCCCGGTGGAGGTCTGGCCCCCATGGTTGATCGGGCATTTGCCCATCCCATTGATGTCGTTGCCGTCCATCTTGTCCTCCAGAAAATTGCGATCGCGCCGGATATAGGCCAGCCGCGGCCAAGCCGCAGCCCCCCATACCGGATTTCAGACTGGAATCGTTCTAACAGAGGCTTTCCATAAACGCCAATTGCCTTTTCTGAAGGTTGCGATAAGATTTTCTGATGCTCAACCTCTCCATGCGCCACCTGCGCTATTTCGATGCCCTCGCCCGCCACGGCCATTTCGGTCGCGCGGCCGAAGATTGCGCCATCTCCCAACCAGCCCTCTCCATGCAGATCAAGGAGTTGGAAGATATCCTCGGCGCCCCCCTCGTCGAACGCGGCGGCCGCACCATCCGCCTCACCGCCTTGGGCGAAGATTTCGCCGCCCGCACCCATGATATCCTGCGCGCGGTGGATGACCTGACCGATCTCGTCCGCGCCCGCACCGGCCCCCTTCTGGGCCGCTTGCGCATCGGCGTCATCCCCACCATCGCGCCCTACCTCCTCCCCGGCCTCATCACCGCGCTCGCCCAGCGCTTCCCCGGCCTCGACCTCCGCCCGCGCGAGGCGATCACCTCCCGCCTGATCGAAGACCTGCATGAAGGAAGGCTCGATACCGCCATCGTGGCCCTTCCCGTCTCCGAACCCGGCCTCACCGAAACCCCGCTGTTCGAGGAGGAATTCGTCCTCCTCCGCCCCGAGGCGGAAGCCAACTTCCCCATCCCCAGCGCCGAAGGCCTGCGCGAGATGCGGCTTCTCCTCCTCGAAGAGGGCCATTGCTTCCGCGACCAGGCGCTTGCCTTCTGCGCCCCCGCCACCCCGCGCGACATGATGGAAGGCTCCTCGCTCTCCACCCTCGTCCAGATGGTCGGCGCGGGGCTTGGCGTCACGCTCCTGCCCGAAATGGCGCTGCCCGTCGAAACCCGCTCCGCCCGCGTGGCCGTGCAACGCCTGCGCCCACCGCGCCCCGCGCGCAGCATCGGCATGGTCTGGCGCCGCGCCAATCCCTTGGCCCAAACGCTCCACTCCATCGCCACCCTTGTCCGCGACACCGCCCTTGCCACGCCCCCAACCATCCCAACCGCGACAGATCATGTCGCAAGGGGGCCTGATCTTTCCCCCCATTCGGCCTAGCTCAGACCGCCAAGGCCAAAGGCACAGCCGAACCGCAAAGGGGCAGAACATGGGCTATTTCCTCGGCGTCGATACCGGCGGCACCTATACCGATGCGGTCATCGTCGATGACGCCGCCGCACCGATCTTGCCCTCGGCATCGGCGGCGCGGTGGATGCGGCGCTTGCCGCCGCGGGAATCGCCCCGGCCGAGGTCATGCTCGTCTCCCTCTCCACCACACTCGCCACCAATGCGCTGGTCGAAGGCCAAGGCGGCCGCGTCGCCCTCGTCTTCATCGGCTTTGACGCGGGCGACGA
>JALOTC010000196.1 GCA_025458085.1 Cypionkella sp.
GCGGTGCACGTTCCACAGCGGGCAAGCCCCGCCAAAGCGCGCGAATTGCAGCCGCGTGGCGGAATGGCGCTTGGTGATCGTGCCCGCCTGATCGACGCGGACAAAGAAGAACGGCACCCCCTTGGCGCCGGGCCGCTGCAGGGTGGAAAGCCTATGCGCCACCTGCTCCACACTCGCGCCGAACAGATCGGCAAGGCGTTCCAGATCGTGCCGCGTTTCCTGCGCCGCGCTGAGGAAGGCGCGATAGGGCAGCAGCGCCGCGCCGGCAAAGTAATTGGCCAGCCCGATCTTTGCGATCTCGCGCGCCTCTGGCGTGTGAAAGCGGGCAAGGTCGAGTGTTGCCTCCAACAGGTCATTCTGCGTGATCAGCGCCACCTGATGCAAAAGTTGGAACCTTTGCGTCGGCCCCGCGCTACGGGCCGAGACATCCAGCCGCTTCGCCGCCGGATCATAGCGCCGCATCGTGGCGGCATCGGTGAAATGCAGCGTGATGCCGCGCCGTTCCAAGGCTTCGCGCGCCGCCTGAACCGGGTCGCGCCGCCCTTGGGGGCTGGTGATGAAATGCTCGGCCGCGCGGTCCACCGCATCGATGTAATTGTCGCAATAGTGGAAGAAATCGCGCACCTCCTCCCACGGGCTGGGGCGAAGGGCGGCATCCTCGCGGCCCAAGGCTTCATCCAGACTGGCCAGCCGCTCGTGGGTTTGCCGATAGGCGCGGTGCAGGTCCAGAAAGGCGCGGGCCAAGGCGGGCGCATTGGAGGCCGCAAGCCGCAGATCGGCCAAGGGCGGCGGGTTGGCAAAGACCGGGTCGGCCAGCGCCTCTTTCATGTCGCTGACCAGCCGCTCGCTTTCGCCCACCGTCAATTCGGTGACATCCAGCCCGAATTCCTGTGCCAAGGCCAGCACCACCGCCGCGCTGACCGGGCGGTGGTTGTTTTCCATCTGGTTGAGGTAGGGCAGGCTCACGCCCAGCTTGTCGGCAAAGGCCTTCTGCGTGAGGCTGAGGCGTCCGCGCATTTCGCGCAACTTGGCCCCGGCATAGAGTTTCTGCGTGGCCATCCTGCGCGCCCCCCTGACTTTGCGCTATTGTGGGGTTTGCAAAGCTTGCGTCAAGGCCAGGCTATAAGCTGCGGCGTCTTTGCAAATGTCTCTGCGCCACGACAGCCTTGGCCAAGGCCATCGCCTTGGCCATGCGGCAGGGCACCCCTTGGCCGCCCGGTGGCCCAAAAGCCGGCGGGCGCTGCGCCCCCGCCGGGGCAGGCGCCGCCCTCTCGCCTCGCTTGTGGCTGGCGGTCCCCCGCCCGACCGACTCGCACGGGCGGGGCAAGGCAGTGCCTTGCCTCATCCGCCCGAAACTGTGCCACATCACCCCCGCGCCACCGCCCGCGCCCGCGCGATCACCCACAAAATCGCGCCCACCGACAGAACCGACGAGGCCAGCATCAGCAAAACCAAGGGCATCTCGCTGGACCCCGGCCCAAGGATCGCCGCCGCCAGCGCCGCCAATCCCGCGCCTGCGCCAATCTGGATCGCACCCCCAAGGCCCGAGGCGGTACCCGCAAGCTCTGGCCGGATCGACAGCATCCCCGCATTGGCATTGGGAAGCGTGATCCCATTCCCCAAACCCACGAAAACGGTAAATCCAAAGAAGACCAGCGCCGAATGGACCCCCGCCCATGTCACCACCGCCAGCAGCGCAAGGCCCGACCCGGTGACCAAGGCCCCGATCAGGATCATCCGGTTCATCCCCAGCCGCACCGAAAACCGCCCCGCGACGAAATTCCCCGCCGCATAGCCAATCGCGGTCAGCGCGAACAGCGTCCCCACCTCGGACGATGACAGGCCAAACACCTCGGTCCCCACGAAAGGCGCCCCGCCCAGATAGGCAAAGAAGGTGCCCGAGGTGAAGCCCGCGCACAGCACATAGCCCCAGAACCGTTGCGAGCGCATCAGCGCCGGATATTGCCGCACCTGCGCGGCAATCGACACCTCGCGCAGTTCCGCCGTCTCGCCCAAGTCGCGCCAGACCAGCCACAGAACCACGACTCCCAACAGCAACAGCAGCCCGAAATTCGCCTGCCAGCCGATCCATTCATCCAAGAACCCGCCCAGCACCGGGCCGATCATCGGCACGATGCTCATCCCCATGGTGACATAGCCGATCATGCTCGCCGCTTGGGCATCGGGCACCATATCGCGCACGATCGCGCGCGACAGCACCATGCCCGCCGCCACCACCGCCTGCGCCATCCGGCAAATCAGGAAGACGGTTGCATTGGGGGCGATCAGCGTGCCGACAGTGGCGATCAAAAACAGGATCAAAGACCAGATCAGCACCGCCCGCCGCCCGAAGCGGTCCGAAATCGGGCCGATCACCACCTGCAACACCGCCGACAGCGCGAGGTAGAGCGCCACCGAAAGCTGCATCAAGGCATAGGGGGCCTCGAACCAGGCCGCCATACCGGGCAGCGAGGGCAGAAAGATATTCATCGTCAGCGCCGACAGCCCGGCAATCAGGATCAGCGTCGCGATATGCGGCGGGGTGGACCGGTCAAGGAAACGTGCATCTGTCATGCAGCATCGCTACGCCCGCGCCCCCGCCCTGTCCACGCCATTCGGGCAGAGGGGCCTGTGCGCCTATGCCCATTTGTGAAAGATGAAAAACGCCCCGCAGGCGATGAAGGCAAAGCCCACCAGATGGTTCCACGCCAGCGGCTCTTTCAGGTAAAGCACCGAAAAGATGGCAAAAACCGAAAGCGTGATGACCTCTTGGATCGTCTTGAGTTCCGCCGCGCTGAAATGGCCATGCCCGATCCTGTTCGCGGGAACTTGAAGCACATATTCGAAAAAGGCGATGCCCCAACTGATGAAAATCACGGTCAGCAGGGGCGCCTCCTTGAACTTCAGATGCCCATACCAGGCAAAGGTCATGAAGATGTTGGAGGCGATCAGCAAACCGATGGTGATCACAGGTACGGAAAAGGGTAGGGACATGGGGCGCGTACTCCGCAAAGGCAGGGACCGCCTTCATAGCGCCCCAAGGGCCAAACGAAAATCCGTGCTGCGGCAATTCGCGCGCCTTTCCGGGCGCTTGGCCATCTGCAAAGCCCATCGGGGCGGGGCCTGAAAGGCCTTTTGCCCGCAAGTCTTTGAAATTTCGCCCTGCGTGCGGATTTAGCTGATTTGCAATTCGCTACACCACTTCTGCGCAGATTATGCAAATTTACGCGAATCCGCTTTCGTCACAGCCCCGTCGCAATTAAGTTGCGCCCGATCCGAAGGGGAGGACGCCATGAAGGACATCCTGAACGAGCTTGAAAGCCGCCGCGCCAAGGCCCGGCTTGGGGGCGG
>JALOTC010000197.1 GCA_025458085.1 Cypionkella sp.
CGCGCCCATCGTCTGGCTGCTGGATCGGTCGGGCCGTCTGATCCTCGCGCTTTTGGGCCAATCCGGCAGCGCCGACCGCAACATGACGGATGAGGAGGTGAAACTCGTCCTGTCCGAGGCGCAATCCGCAGGCGTGATGGAAAAGGCCGAAACAGAGATGATCGCGGGCGTCATGCGCATCGCCGACCGCACCGCCCGTGGCTTGATGGTCCCGCGCCACGAGGTGGAGGCTGTCGATATCACCGATACGCCTGCCACCATCCTCCGCCGTTTCCGCGAAACCGGTCATTCCCGCCTGCCTGTGCGCGAGGGGGAGGCTGACAACATCATCGGCATCCTCAAATCCCGCGATTTTCTGGAGGCTAGCCGCAACCTGACCGAGACAGACCTGCGCGAAAGACTGATCGAGGCCCCCGTTGTGCGTGATGGTATGGCGGCGCTCGATGTGCTGGAAACCCTGCGCTCATCTCCGGCCCATATGGTTCTGGTCTATGACGAATATGGCCAGTTCGAAGGCATCGTGACGCCGATGGATGTGCTGCAAGCCATTGCAGGCGATTTCACCGAAGGCGAGGAGCCAGAGGCCAAGATCACCCCGCGCGATGACGGTAGCCTACTCGTCGCGGGCTGGATGCCCGCCGATGAATTCGCCGATCATATCGGCATCACGCTGGATGCCGACCGTGATTACGAAACGGTGGCTGGTCTGGTGATCGATACTTTGGGCGCGCTGCCCCGTTTGGGCGAACATGTCACCCTGTCCGGCTGGCGGATCGAGGTGGTGGACCTTGATGGCCGCAGGATCGACAAGCTTTTGGTGCAGCGCTTGGCCGCTGACTGATCCGGCCTAGCGCGCGCCCCAAGTATCGCTGAGCCGATAGCCTTCGGGCCAAGGATCATCCGGGTCCAGCATGTGCTGATGCACCCCGGTAATCCATGCCCGCCCCGAAATCTCGGGCAGGATGGCGGGCTTCCCGCCCACCGTGGTCGTGCCCAAAATACGCCCGGCAAAGGTGGAGCCGATCAGCGAAACAGCGGTCAGCCGATCCTCAAGCCCCATTTGTCCGCGCGCATGCAGCACCGCCATCCGTGCCGAAAGCGCGGTGCCTGTGGGCGAACGGTCCACCTTGCCGGGTTGGATCGCCACCGCCGCGCCTGCGCGCAACTCCTTCCCTTGCCGGGTCACAGCACCTGCAAAGAGGCAAAAGGAGAAATGCCGCCAATCCGGGTTTTCCGGATGGTGAAACCCCAACTGTTCCGTCGCGGCATTGGTGATCCGAACCCCGAGTTTTGCAATGTCATGCGCCTCATCCGGGGTCAGGCCAAAGCCAAGCGCCGGGGCATCCACAAAGACAAAACTGTCGCCCCCATAGGCCGTGTCAACGGTCAGCGTCCCCAGCCCCTCCACTTCCAGCATCGCATCCAACTTGGCCGCAAAACTGGGCAGGTTCTGCACGAAAATCCGTTCGGCCTTGCCATTCCTGCATTCCGCCCGCACCCGCACAAGGCCCCCCGGCGCTTCCAGCGTGATCCGCGTCTCAGGTTCAGTCATCGGCAGGATGCCGCTATCCAGCAGCACGGTAGAGACGCAGATGGAATTCGACCCCGACATGGGCGGCGTATCCTCTGGCTCCATGATGATGAAAGCCGCATCCGCCTCGGGGTGCTTGGGCGGCACCAAGAGGTTCACATGCCGGAACACCCCGCCGCGCGGTTCATTCAGCACGAAATTGCGCAGGGTCTTGTCGCGGGCAATAAAGCGGGATTGTTCCCACAAAGTCGCCCCCGGTGGTGGGGCGACACCCCCCACGATCACATCGCCCACCTCGCCTTCGGCATGGGCGGAAATCACATGGATCGTCTTGGTGGACCGCATCTTTGCCTCCTAGCTCAGCCAATGGGGCAGGGCCTTCGCCACCTGTCCCGTCACCGCCGCCTCGGCACAGGCGGTCAGCCCGCCAAACCGGATCGCGCGGCCCGAAAGGCCCGGCCCGTAATGGGCGTATTTGCCCGAATTCGTCATCAAAGCACGCGTCGCGGGCGGGAAAACGGGCTCAGAGATCGAACACCAGCACAGATCGGGCAGGATCTGCACCCCCGCCGCCTCCAACCGCGCCAAAGTGCCATCACCCCGCAGCCCCGCCATCACCGCGCGCCCTGCGGTGACGATGGTCGGTATCAGAACCCGCCGCCCCGCTAGCGCCGACTCCAGCCCTCGGCACTCCTCGGCCGAGGCATGGGGGCTGCCGATCGCCACAAGCTCCACCGCTTCTGGCCCGTCATTCAGTGTCTGCCAACCCGCGACCATATCTGCGCGCGTGATCCGCACATGGTCCGCATCCGGCGCGATCCGGTCCGCTTCCGGCGTCACGCCCTCCACATGCAGCATCGGCGCGGCAGAAGTCGTGCCAAAGGCCGCGCAGACCGCCTTGAGGTTCTCAGGCGTCGGCTTCGCCGCCTGAAGCCCGCGCAGAAGCGGGATCCGGTCGGGCGAAGCCTTGCCCGCAAGCCAGCCGATCAGCGGCCAGAAGGCATCGTCAATCGCCTCTGGCAACTCTACGTCAAGCACCCGCCGCGCTTGCCGCGGTTCATCCAGATAGACGCCAGACAAGGGCGCGCGGCCTGTCATGGCAATGCAGAGGTCAAGGAAATCCGGGTGCTTGGCCGTGCGCGCCCCCAAGACCGTATTGGCATAGATCACGGCATTGGATTCGGCCCAGGCAATCGCCTCGCCTTCTTTCGGCGCCGTGTCCAGCAGATAGGGCGAACAGGTGAAACTCGGCTGGCACCCCATCCGCACATAGGCATCGGCCAGCCGTTGCGCAGGCCCGCCAAAGCTTGGCGGCACGCCTTGCGCACGCCAATTGCCGTGGTCCACCGAAATGGCGTTCATCGTGGTCGGGATACGGACCTTTGCCCCCATATCCGCCATCTTTTCGGCAAAGGTCAGGTTGGCGGGGCTGGCATAGATGCAGCCATCGATATGGCCCTGCGTCACATCAATGAGCCGCGTCGCCCCCTGATTGGCCGCCATGGCGCAGAGGATGCGCATCGCCTGTGCCACCGCCTCGCCCTCGGCCCCCTCCAGCATGGCGCGGTCCGCATCGGTCAGGTCCAGTGCGGCAGTCGCGGGCGGGGTGACCGGGATCATCAGACCTTCGGCGGTGATAGTGTCCTGTCCGATGGTCGCCACCTTGGCCTTGGCCAAAGCCTCAAAGGCATCGCGCGACAGGCGCAGCACGGGCAGCTTTTTCCCGAACATCTCTGCCGCGATCATCGCGCCAAGCGTCACCACCATGTCCAAGAGCACGCCAGACCCGGTGCAAGACCCCCGCGTGCCGGGCATGACAAGGATGCGCCCGACAAGGCTTTGCCCTGCCAGCGGGTGATGCACGTCGATTACCGCCCCCGTGGCCGGGTCCACCCCGCCCCAAAAGCTGATCGGCTCAGTCGTGGCGATGATCTCGCCCGCCGCT
>JALOTC010000054.1 GCA_025458085.1 Cypionkella sp.
GATCTCATCAAACCCGGTGCCAAGTGCAACGAAATCGCGCTGGAACTGAACGATATGTATCGCCAGTGGGATCTGCTGAAGTATCGCTCCTTCGGCTATGGCCACTCCTTCGGCGTGCTGTCGCACTACTATGGCCGCGAGGCAGGGGTGGAATTGCGTGAAGACATCGACACCGAGCTGAAGCCCGGCATGGTCGTGTCGATGGAACCGATGGTCATGCTGCCCGAAGGCACCCCCGGCGCTGGTGGCTATCGTGAGCATGACATCCTGATCGTGACCGAAAACGGCGCCGAAAACATCACCGGCTTCCCCTTTGGCCCGGAACACAACATCATCAAAAATTAAGCGGGCATCCGTTCCGCAAAAGAAAGGCCCGGGGTTCTCCTCGGGCCTTTATCATTTGGGTGACGGCGGGATGAATCGAATAAATAATTGATATATTTATGAAATAATTATCTCTCTACTGCTTTTGGATCTGGCCAAAGAGGAAACAGAACCAAGATCGCCTTTCACGCCTATGGGACTCGTGCAAAGCTGAGGCATGGAAACGCCCCTAAAATCACCCCAATCTTGACAAAAGACTTGGGCCATCGCCACTCTGCTTTGCGTCTTTCTGTGTGTATGGCTCACCGGAATGACTGCGGGCCTTTTGGCTGCCCCCTGCCGCAACGACCAATACGAAGGCGCGAAAAAGCTGCGCTTTTGCACGCTCTCCCTCACCATTGGAGCATGGATCGATGCCTTCCCGCAGGAAAAGTCAAAGCGGGCCATCCTTCACTTGGAAAAGGGCATTGCCCTGTCGCAAATCGGAGAAAATGACCAAGCCCGCACGGCCTTTGAGCGCGCTTTGACCGATGCAAGACGATCGCCGGGACCGTGGGAGCAAGCGCTTCATCAGCGGATATTTGCTCTTGAAGACAACCGCATACGCCCCCTTTGGCTTTCGATCGTTGAGGCCCAGGAGTGAGGAATTCAGCACTATGGCCGTTTGCCCGCGGCCATTTTCTGACCTCATGAAAAAGAAAAGGGCCCCATCTGGGGCCCTCAGTCAGGGGTCGTCACAGGAATCGTCACAGGGAGCGTGAAGGGCCCTCAGCCAAACTCGGCCCGCAAGGCCTTGATGATGCCTTCGGTGCAGACCTCCAGCAGGATATGCCCCTTTTCCACGGATGCCTCCTTGGGCGAAGACAACGTGCCAGAGCAGGGCGTCCATTCCGGTTTGACAGGATAAACGTCATAGGGCGGAAAGGTCGCGGGGGCCACATCCACCGCACGTTCCAACTGCACCAGATGCGGATGCAGGGCGAGCATGAGCGAGGTTTCCAGCACCCCGCCATGTTCAATTTCCCACCCCGGAAAGCCATTGGGGTAAAGCTTGGCAATCGCCTCTTTATGGACGAAGTCCCAATAGGATAGGACCACAATCTTTACATCCGTCACCCCATCCCAACGCAATTCCCGCAGGGCAAGGTCGATGCCTTCGATGATGAACCACGAGTTTTCGAAATGCCCGTTCACAAGGCAGATCTTGCGCACACCATGGCGCACGAATTCGCGGATCACATCCTTCAACGCCGCAACCAGCGTCGCCCCATCAAGGCTCGTCGTGCCGGGCAAATGGTTGCCGCCGCCCGATTTTTGGTGGGATTTGTAACCATAGGTAAAGGGTGGCGCGACCAGCGCCCCGATTTCCAGCGCGACACGTCGGGCAAATTCGGTGGGCAGCAGCACATCCACATGCAGCGGCATGTGATGTCCATGCTGTTCCATCGATCCGATGGGAATGAGGATGGGCGTCTGCCCACCTTTCACCGCCGCATCATAATCCGGCCAGGTCAGTTCCGAGGCAAAGGCAGTTGAAGGGCGCATGGCTATACCGATGAGATCAGAGTGCCCTGTCATCTTCATTGTGCAGCCTGCATTTGGAAAATAGATTGTCGCAATCCTTCTATTGCGGTGGCAAATCCATGGCCGTCATTACCAACCTGCCGACCGATCTGTTGCGGACCTTCATCGCCGTCGTCGAACTTGGCGGTCATTCCAAGGCCGGGGCGGTTCTGGGGCGCAGTCAGCCCGCCATTTCGCTGCAAATCCGGCGGCTCGAGGAATTGGTCCGCGCGCAGCTCCTCTCGCAAGATGGGCGCACGATCCAGCCCACCCCGGCAGGAGAGGCGCTGCTCAGCTATGCCCGCGAAATGGTCCGCATCAATGACGAAGCGGTCAGCTATTTCCACCGGTCGCAGAAATCGGGTGTGCTGCGCATCGGCCTTCCCACCGATTATGCCGTGGCTTTCCTGCAATCCACGCTGACCCGCTTCATGCGCGACAATCCCGAAGTGGCGCTGGAAATCCATTGTGACCTAAGCCGGGAATTGCACCTTCTTTTGCGCGCGGAAGAGCTGGATATCATCGTGGCCACGATGTCCGAGCCGCGCATGCCCTATCTGTCCCGCGCATGGACCGAACAGCCGCTCTGGGCCGCGGCCGAAGGCTGGACGGGGGCCGAGGATCGCCCGGTGCCACTGGGCGCGCATCTGGAAGGCTGCGATTACCGATCGCGGATGATCGGCGCGCTCGATTCGGCGGCGCGGCGCTGGCGCATCGTCTATACCGGGCCGGGCATTTCGGGCTTGCAGAACGCGGTCCTCAGCGGGCTTTGCGTGACCGCGCTGACCCGCGCGACGCTTTTGCCGGGGATGCGGGAACTGTCCCAAGACGAAGGCTTCCCCCGGTTGGAGCCGATGCGGATCGGTCTGTTTTACAAGCATCCGCGCCTGTCGGTCGCGGGCCTGCAACTGGTCAGTGAACTGGTGGCCGGGATCGAAAGCGTGGGCAACGGGCTTCGCGAACAGCCTGAATAAGGGGCAGCATTTCCCGCGCAAATGAACCGATTTCAAGAACCGATTTTGCCGCAAATCGCCCATCCCCTAACGTCTGCCCATAACAAGACCACCAACAGGACAGGGATGGACCCATGATGGAAAGACCGACTCGCCCCTTTGCCGTGACGCGCCGCAGCCTGCTTGTGGGTGGTGCTGCGGCATTGGCGACCCCCATGCTGTCGCGCCGCGCTTTTGCCGCGCCGACGGAACTCACGATGCTTGCATGGTATGGCCATGCCGAGCCTGATATGGTCGCCGAATTCGAGGCCGAGAATAACGTCAAATTCGTGCCGAAATACTATACCGGCGGTGACAATATGCTGGGCCTCATCTCCCAATCGCCCCCAGGCACCTTTGACGTGATCCTGTCGGATGCAGAATATGTTCAGCAATTGAACGCCGCAGGTTATATCGAGGCCCTGGACCCCGCCGATTACGCCTTTGACGACTTCTTCCCCGAATTCCAGAAATTCCCCGGCCACTGGGATGGCGATACGCTTTATTCCGTCATCACCCGCTTCGGCTTCCTTGGCGTGGCCTATAACACCGATGCGCTGACCGAGGCCGAGGCTTCCAGCTATGAGGTGTTCTGGAACGAAAAGCTCAAGGGCAAGGTGGGCCATTTCGACTGGCACCTGCCGAACCTTGGCCAGATCAGCCAGCTTTTGGGCAATGCCATCCCCTATGACATCGACGAAGCGGCATGGGAGGCGGTGAAGGAAAAGACCCTGTCCCTGCGCCCGCAGGTGGGGGGCTTCTTTGATTACGGCGGCACCTTCTCGTCCTTGAATGATGGCCAGATGCTCGCCTTTGCCGGCATTGGTGACTGGATCACCGGCACGCTGGAAAAGAACGGGGCCAAGGTCCGGTCCATCATTCCCGAACAGGGCGGTTTGCAGTGGACCGAAAGCTTCTCCATCGGCAAAGGCTCGCAAAAGGCGGATTTGGCGAAGAAGTGGATCCAATATGTCACCTCGGCCAAGGGGCAGGCGAAATCGGCCAATATGGCCGCCTATCCCGCGCTGATCCCCAACCAGAAGGGCTGGGAAGTGCTGAATGCCGAAAACCCCGATGAGGCGAAACGTCAGGGCATGGTGATCGGCCAGTCCAATGTGATGGACATGATCCGCGCGGGCCGCATCCAGTATCGGCAACTGCCAATCCAGCAGGATCTGGAAACCTGGAACGACTTCTGGTCGGAATACAAGGGCGCCTGAGTGCGCGGCTGCCGGCGGTTCTGCCGCCGGCTCTTTCCACCCCAGCCGGAGTGATACGCCCGATGCCTCGCAGGGTTTCCCTCTATAGCCTGACCTTCTCGCTGCCGCTTCTGATCTGGCAGCTTCTTTTCTTCGTCTTTCCGCTGGTCTTTCTGGTCGCGCTCAGCTTCTGGACGGTCAAGAACTTCGCCATGCGGCCCGATTTCGACGGCGTGAACTGGGTCACAATGTATGGCCGCGCGGTCTTTTGGCAGGCCTATGGCACGACCTTTGCGCTGGCTGCATCCGCCGCGATCCTGACCAGTGTGCTGGCCTTTCCCTGTTCCTATGCCATCGCCTTCAAACTGTCCGAAAGCGCGCGGCGCTGGGCGATCTTTTTGATGGTGATCCCGTTTTTCACAAGCTACCTCGTCCGCGTCTATTCGTGGCAGATCTTCCTGTCAGACCGCGGGATCATCAACGTTGTCCTCGGCTGGGTCGGGCTTGGTCCCTTTGGCATGCTCAACACCGTGGGTGCGACGATGGTGGGCTACATGACCCTCGCCTTCCCGCTGGTCGTGCTGTTGCAACTCTTCAGCCTCGTTTTCATCGACCGCTCGCTGATCGAGGCGGCGCATAACATGCGCTGTGGCCGCCTGCGCACGGTGTTCGAGGTGGTGATCCCCTCGGCCCGCGTGGGGCTGACCATCGCGGCGCTGTTCTGCTTCATCCTCACATTTGGTGATTTCGTCAGCCCCGTCTATCTGGGCGGCGGCGACCCGACCACCCTGTCGATCCTGATCACCGATACCACCAAATCCGGCCAGCAATGGCCCCGCGCCGCCGTGATCGCCCTGACCATGATCGCGACGCTTCTGGTCGTGGCCTTCGTCACCGTGCGGTTTGCCTATAAGGGGCGCAGCAAATGACCCAGATTTCCGGAGAAGAGTTGAACCGCAACCGGGCTGTTGACCTTGCTTTGAAGGTCTATGTCGTCCTCGCCTATGCCTTTGTCTTTGCCCCGATTGCCGCAAGCTTTGTGTTCTCCTTCAACTCTGACCGCTTTCCTTCCATTCCTTTGGGCGAGTTTTCCTTGGAATGGTATCAGGCCGTCGCGAGCGATCCGCTGGTCTGGCAGGGCCTGACCAATACGCTGGTGATCGGGGTGATCGTGGGGGTTGTCTCTACGGTGTTGGGCTTTGGCGCGGCCTATACCGACTATCGCTATCACTTCATGGGCAAACAGGTCTATCTGGCCCTCGCCCTTCTGCCGCCCACGATCCCCGTCATCATCCTTGGCCTTGCAATGCTGGCCTATCTGTCGCGGATCGACCTTTCGGGCCGGGCGATTTCGGTCATCATCAGCCATGTCGTCGTCTGCGCGCCCTTTGCCATGGCGATCATCCGCCTGCGGCTAAGCCAGATGGACCCATCACTGGAACCCGCAGCCTGGAACCTTGGGGCGTCGGAATGGGCCACGATGCGCCATGTCATCATCCCCTTCACCAAGCCCGCGATCTTTGGCGCGCTCTTCATCACCATGGCCGTGTCCTTCGACGAATTCGCCGTGGCGTGGTTCGTCTCGGGCCTCAACGAAACCCTGCCGGTCAAGGTGCTTGGCTTCCTGCAAGGTCAGGTAAGCCCCCGCATCAATGCCATCGGCACCTTCGTCTTTGTCATCTCGATGACGCTGGTGATCCTTGCCCAAATCCTGCTGTCGGGACGGTCTGCCCCGACTGTCGAAAAGGAGTAACCCATGAACCGCGATACGCTTGTCTCCTTTGAAGGCGTGGTCAAACGCTTCGGCAGTTTCGTCGCCGTGCAAAGGATGGATTTCGAAATCCGCAAGGGCGAATTCCTTGCCATCATGGGATCATCGGGCTGCGGCAAGACCACGACGCTGCGGATGCTCGCCGGATTGGAGGCCCCGACCGAAGGCACGATCCGCCTTTCGGGCAAGCCGATCAATCACCTGCCCACATGGGAACGTGACACGCCGATGGTTTGGCAAAGCCTTGCGCTTTTCCCCTTTCTGAACGTGCGCGAGAATGTGGAATTCGCGCTCAAGATGCGGGGGGTGGGCAAGGCGGAACGCCGCCGCCGGGCCGAACAATGGCTGGACCGGATGCAGATCCTCGAATTCGCGGAACGCAACATCGCCCAGCTTTCGGGCGGGCAGCGGCAGCGCGTGGCGCTTGCCCGGTCGCTGGTGGTAGAGCCGGAAATCCTTTTGCTGGACGAACCGCTTTCCGCGCTGGATGCGGCGCTGAAGGTCCGCATGCAATCGGTTCTAAAGAACCTTCAGCGCGAAACCGGCATCACCTTTGTCTATGTGACCCATAGCCAGTCCGAAGCCTTTTCCATGGCTGACCGCGTTGTGATCATGAGCCGGGGCCGCATTGAACAGATCGGCACGCCGCAGGAAATCTATGGCACACCGCGCACCCGTTTCGTGGCCGATTTCCTTGGCTCGTCGAATATCTTCAGCGGCAAGGTCACGCAGTCGGGCAGCACAGGGCTAGAGGTCGCGACCCGCGACGGAGCCTTCCGCCTCTCGGGTAGCGTGCCCCATCTGCCGCAGAGTGGCGAGGAGGCGACGATCACCGTTCTGGACACCAAGACCAACCTCAGCGTCACCCCGCCAGAGGGCAATCTGAACGTGGTGCCAGTGCGGGTGATCGGTGAGGAATTCGTGGGCGCCACCGCCACGATCTATACCGAAACCGACACAGGCCATGAGATCAAGGTGCAGAAAAGCCATGACGAACTGGCCAGCCTGCCAGTTGGGGCAGGGCAGCGCCTCTATGCCTCTTGGTCGCCTGCGGATAGCCATCTTGTCGGCGCGGCCTGATCCGGCCCTTGTGGCATGGGCGCGGCTTCTGCCGCCTGCGGGGCAGGGGCGCTTGCAGGCCAGTGCTATGGTCGATGCACAGGGGAAATGCGGCATACCCCCCGCCTTGATCTTTGGCGCGGGCCTGACCGAAGCCCAGATCGCCCGCGCCCCACTTGCGCCCAAGGCGTGGCCCCTGACCCGTTGGGTGGGGCGCATGCGCCATATCCTTGCGCGCGAAACGAGTGACCCGCCTTCCCCCCAACGCTGACCGGAGACAAAGATGCGCATCGACCGCAAACCGCTCGTTCCCCAAGGGGCTGCCCATTTTCCGGTGAATACCGGCCCCTTGCATACGCGGCGCTTCCTCTTTCTGCTCTGCCCCTCCTTCACGCTGCTGGCTTTTTCTTCCGCCATCGAACCTTTGCGCATCGCGAACCAGCTTTCGCAGCGCCCGCTGTACGACTGGCAGACAGCGTCGCTTGATGGCGGGCCGGTGGTCAGTTCTTGCGGCGTGTCAGTCAATGTTGACGGGCCTTGCCAAGCCGATGCCCGCGAGGATGTTCTGCTGGTCTGCGCCGGAAATCGCCCGGCGATGGCCGAGCAAGCGTCGATTGTCGGCCTCGTGCAACGTCATGCCCGCCACGGCGGGCAGGTGGGCGGGCTTTGTACCGGGGCGCTGGCCATTGCGCGGGCTGGTCTTTTGCGCGGGCGGCGCTTTACGCTGCATTGGGAAAACCAACCCGCCTTTGTCGAGGCCTATCCCGACCTTGCCCCCTCGGATCACAAGTTCGAAATTGACGGCCCGGTGATGACCTGCGGCGGCGGGGCGGCGGCGACCGATATGATGCTGGATGTCATCGCCCGCGACCATGGCGAGGCTTTCGCGGCCATGGTTTCGGAAATGTGCCTGCGCCGCGTGGCCATCGGGCGGGACCTCAGCCAACGCTCGCCGATCTCTGCCGTGGCGCAGGCGCGCAATCCGGGGCTGGCGGCGATCGTGGAACTGATGAAACGCCACCGCGAAGACCCGCTTCCGCTTGAGGAATTGTCGCATCGCATCGGCTATTCACGGCGTCATGTGGAACGGCTGTTCCGCAGCACCCTTGGCGTCTCGCCGGGCCGGTTCTATCAGAACCTTCGGCTGGAATATGGCCGTAACCTTCTGGCCAGTACGGATATGAGCCTTTCGGAAGTCGCCGCGGCCTGCGGGTTCGAGACGAAATCCTATTTCGCGAAATGCTTTTCAAAACGCTATGGCGTGCCACCAAGCCGTGTCCATGCGCGACAAGCCCTCGGCCGCTAGTCCGGCGGAGGCAACCGATCAGGCGCTGTCCTGATCGCGTTGCTTCAACCAATCGCGCACCGTATCCAGCTTGTTCTGAACATGGATGCGCAGCACCTCGGACAGGGCTTTGCCATCGCGATTGCGCAGGTGGTCAAGGATCAGAACATGCTCTTCGGTCGCGCGCTTCCAACGCGCATCCGACATATTCGCAATATAGCGGAACCGTCGCACCCGGGCGGTCAGGGCACGGTATTGCGTGGCCAGCGTCTGGTTCCGCGCCGCCTCTAGGATCGTTTCGTGAATCTGCTGGTTGGTGACAAAGTAGTCCCGCAGCCGCCGATTGGCGTAATGATCCATCATCTCGTCATGCAGGCGGGCGACCTTTTCGACCTCTGCATCTGTGATCTTGCCGCAGGCCAGTTCCCCTGCCAAAGCCTCCAAGGCACCCATAACGGGAAAGACCTCTTCCAGATCTTCTTCGGTGATCTGGCTGACCCATGCACCGCGGTTCGGCTCAAGCGTCAAGAGGCCGTCTGTCGCCAAGACCTTTAGCGCCTCGCGCAGCGGTGTGCGTGACACCCCATAGGTATCGCAGAGTTCTTTCTCTGGCACCTTCTGGCCTGCGGGCAATTCACCCGACATGATCAGACCGCGGATCGCTTCGGCCAGTTCCAGGTGCAGCGACCGCCGCTTGAGCTGTTTGTCTGCCACATTCAGCACGTTCATGCCTCAATCCCCATTTCGAAGCATAGCTCCCGGTTTTGTGGACGGTTCAAGTGATTCTGCCCGACACGACCCGCACGCTTGAGGCGACCACGAACAGCGTGGCCGATCTGCGCCCCATGCTGCAAGGGTGCAGCAGGGTGGGGCTGTGTCAATGGTCTGCCGCATGACCCGACTATGGAATTGCGACCCAAGGCTTTTTCGCCTCCTCAGCGATGCAATCTTCAAGACTTTCCCGGCAAGTTCACTCACCCAAAGATTGTGCAGGAACAGCGTTGACGGGTGACTTCTTTTTTGCATACATAATTCAAAAAACAAAATTCAAAATGCGAACACCTGTCGCAGTTCATGGGAGGAACCACGATGGCCCACAGATCCGGCCGCCACTTCTTGCAGATTCCAGGGCCAAGCCCGGTGCCCGACCGCGTGTTGCGCGCTATGGCAGCCCAAACGATTGACCACCGTGGCCCCAACTTTGCCGATGTCGGGCGCAAGGCGCTTGACGGCATGAAGTCTATTTTCAAGACCCAGCAGAACGTCTTTATCTTCCCCTCTTCGGGGACAGGCGCCTGGGAAGCGGCGCTGGTCAATGTGCTTGGCCACGGCGACCATGTGCTGATGTATGAAACCGGGCATTTCGCGACCCTCTGGATGAAGATGGCCACCCGTCTTGGCCTGAAGCCTGAATTCATCGAAGGCGACTGGCGCGGCGGTGCCGACCCCGACCAGATCGAGGCCCGCCTGCGCGCAGATACCGCGCATGAGATCAAGGCTGTCTGCGTTGTCCATAACGAAACCTCTACCGGTTCCGTTTCGCCCATCGCCGAAGTGCGCCGCGCGATTGATGCCGCAGGCCATCCGGCACTTCTGATGGTCGATACGATTTCAGGCCTCGCCTCTGTCGATTTCCGTTTTGATGAATGGGGCGTCGATGTCGCCGTTTCCGGTTCGCAAAAGGGCCTGATGCTGCCACCCGGTCTTGGCTTCAATGCGGTCAGCGAAAAAGCCTATGAGGTATCGCTCAAAGGCGGCATGCCCCGGTCCTATTGGGATTGGAAGGATATGAAGGGGATCAATGCCACGGGCTATTTCCCCTATACCCCCGCGACCAACATGCTGTTTGGCCTGAACGAAGCCATTGCGATGATCCATGACGAGGGTCTGGAAAATGTCTTTGCCCGCCATCAGCGCCACGGGGCAGCCACCCGCGCCGCCGTGCGCCATTGGGGGCTCGAGGTGCTTTGCGCCAAGCAGGGGCAAGAAAGCGGCGTTCTGACCGCTGTGATGATGCCCGAAGGCCATAGCGCCGACGCCCTGCGCGCGACGGCCTTGCGCCACTATGACATCTCTCTGGGGAATGGGTTGTCCAAGGTCGCCGACAAGGTGTTTCGGATCGGCCATCTGGGCGATTTCAACGATCTGACCCTGATTGGCACCCTTTCCGGGGTGGAACTCGCCCTGCGCAAGATGGGCGTACCGCATCGGGCGGGCGGCGTCGATGCCGCCATGACCAAGCTTGAAACGACGATGTTCGAACCGATCGCCGCAGAATAACGCCCGGCGCTCGAACAAAGCGGTCCCGGCGCGTGTGCTGCGCGCGCCGGTTGGGCGGGGGAGGAGCCTGCCCATCACCACAAACACAGGGAGGAAATTATGATGACCAAGACCATGACGGGCCTTGCCCGCGCAACGCTGCTCGCCTTCGGCGTGGCCTGTGCCACAGCAACCCTCGCCACGGCGCAGGATTACCCGACACGCAGCGTGGAAGTGATCCACCAGTTCGGCCCGGGTGGGGGCACCGATCGTTTCATTCGCGCCATCGCTGAACCGCTTCAGGCGTCAACCGGTCAAACCTTCGTGCCCATTTCCATCACCGGCGGTGGCGGCATCCCCGCCGTGGTCACTTACATGCAGCGCCCCGCGGATGGCTATACGATCCTGTCCCTCGGCCCGGAGGAAGTGATCAACCATGCCCTCGGTCGGATTGACCTTTCCACCATCCGGCCCATCGCGCGGATTCAGTATGATCAGGGCCTCTTCCTCGTCCGCAAGGATAGCCCGCTTCAGACGGTGGACGATCTGATCGCCGCTGCAAAGGCTGCTCCTGGCTCGATCAAGGTGGCCGTCACTGGCACTGCGGGGTTTGACGATGCGCTGGTGGGGCTGTGGAACCAGAAATCTGGTGCAGAGGTCATCACCGTGCCCTTCAACGCGGCGGAGATGGTGTCGAACACCTTGGGTGGCCATGTGGACATGATGTATGAGGAATATGGTGCCGCCAAGGGGCTGATCGAGTCGGGCGACCTGCGTCCGCTTGTCCTCTTCTCGGAAACGCGCCTGCCCGAACTCCCCGATGTGCCGACAGCCGCGGAAAAAGGCATCGACGTGACGCTGGGGCGCTGGCGCGGCTTTGGCATCAAAGCCGATACCGACAGCGCGATCGTGGACCGCCTTGCCCAACTCATGGCCGATGCCGCCGCCAGCGACAGCTATAAGGCAATCGAGGCCGAAAGCGCCCTGCAATATCGCTCGGTGTTCTTCGGACCGCAGGAGTTTCAGACCTTCCTTGAGTCCGAAATCGGCGTCTACACCGACGTCATGAAGCAACTCGGCTACACCAACTGACCTGACGACCCCGCTTGCCACCGCAGGGAGGCGGGGTCGCTTTGTCCTACGGGAGGGGCTGTCACATGCTTGCGCGTCATTCGGAAATACTGTTTCTCATCTGTCTGCTGATCGGGGTGTTCGTTTTCTGGCAAAGCGCTGGAAACATGCCATCCTCTCCGCGCTATGCGCAGGTGGACGCCGATCTTTGGCCACGGATCATCCTTGTCTGTCTGGCCATCACCACCAGCCTGCTCCTCATCCAAAAGGTTGCCGCCGCCACGACGGGAGAAGCCGCCGCAGACAAGGCTGGGGGCGAAGGTCATGCCTATTTCATTCGTCTTGGTCTGATCGCCGGCCTGATCCTCCTTTACTACTTCGGCCTCAAATATGTGGGCTTCGGATTGGCCACGGTGGCATTCCTTTGGGCCGCGTCCAACGTGCTGCCCTTCTC
>JALOTC010000055.1 GCA_025458085.1 Cypionkella sp.
GACTGTTGTTGGCTTGGCAAGCATGGACGAGGGGGTCGTGACGAAGGACAAAGAAAGCCCTGTCTCCTCCTCTCCAGCAATCGCTTCAAGACCAGGCTGAAGCCCAGGCAAAGACATGGGCAGGGAAAGCACCGCGGCAGGCGCAGCGATGGCACTACGGATCACTGACTCAGGCCCAGCACTTGGCAAATCGACCTCTGTACCCTCAGCTTTGTCATCATGCGCCATGAACTCCGCAAACTGCGTATCGTCAGACCGAGTCAGTGGAAGCCCTTGGGTCGCGGTGATCGACATGGCGGGAAGATCGAGCGGAATAAGCATGTGGCGATGTCCTGAGCCGCGAAACACGGATGCAGATTGCCAGCCAGAAACTTACTCGTTCTTTACCACCGCCCTCGATGATGCCGAAAATTGCATCTAACTGGAGGCATATCATGACAATCCCCGCCCAGATGGGCCCGACTGATCCGGCACGACATCCAACAGAGCGGTTGGAGGCGCTCCGCTCTCGCGCGAAAGCCTTGGAGGCCGCTTTTCTGGCAGAAATGTTGGGCCATGCGGGGCTGACCGAAAGCAAAGGGCAGGGCGGTGGCCAGTTTGAGTCTTTCCTGCGCGCCGCACAGGCCGAGGCTATTGTTGAAAAGGGTGGGTTTGGGCTGGCCGAATCTATCTTTGAGTCGCTGTCGCGGCGCGAAGGGAGCGGTGATGGTCACGCCGCTTGACGAAGCGCTGGATGCCATGGCCGAAGCCTTGATCCAGGGCCGATTTGACCAGATCGCTGAGCTGACCAGCCTGTTGGAAGAGGCAGTGCTCAAGCTTGATGCGCCTGCAACTGAGGAGTTGGAACGCTTGGGTCGGAAGGCAGCCCGCAGCGCCGCCTGTATCGAAGCGGCGCTTGCCGGCCTTCGGGCAGGTCAAGCCCGCGTCCACGATGTGAAACAGGCAAGCCTTGGCCTGATGACGTATGATCGGAAGGGTGCAACTGCCCTGATCAAAGTCGGGTCTATGGCGGGGCGACGTGCATGATTTGCCTCAAATCCTTTGCGAAGAGGGGAAACGTGTTCATCGCTGGTTAGGGTTTGGAGGGTCAGATCGTCCTTGGCATCCCGGTGGTCGGGGTGGCGCTGCGGAAGACCTGCAGTGAGGGCAAGAATGCCGATTTTGCCGTCAAATGACGGGGCCTTGTACCGCCAAAAGGGGCGGGCTTTGTGAAGGAACAATCATGTCCTCCATTCTTACCAATAATGGCGCGATGGTGGCGCTTCAGACGCTGAAAACCATCAACAAGTCACTGGGCCAGGTTCAGAACGAAATCTCGACCGGCAAATCCGTTGCCACTGCAAAGGACAATGCGGCGGTCTGGGCAATTTCCAAGGTGATGGAATCGGATGTCAAAGGTTTCAAGGGGATCGCTGACAGTCTCGCCCTTGGCTCCAAAACGGTGTCCGTTGCACGGCAAGCAGCCGAAGCGGTGACCGACCTGCTCATCGAAATCAAGGGCAAGGTCGTCGCCGCACAAGAGGAGAATGTTGACCGCGCCAAGATTCAAGCGGATATCGCGGTTCTGCGCGATCAGATCGGTTCGGTGGTCGGCGCGGCGCAGTTCAACGGGCTGAATCTGGTAAACAATACGACCCAGCGGGAAATCCTGTCCTCTCTGGATCGATCCGGCAGTACCGTTCAAGCCTCTCGGATCACTGTGGATGGCGTGAACCTTTCCACCGCAAACTATGCCCCAAGAAGTGTCTTTGCAGCGCCAACCACAGGGCCGACAAGTGCTGCGCTGGTTTCCACCGGCGGTGATACCTTTGCGATGAGCCTGAGCGGGGGCGGCTCGGATTCGATCAGCATTTCCAGCACAGGCGCCTGGGCTGCTGGGGACAGCGTGACCCTTCGCCTTGGTGAGAGGTCGGTCAGCTATACGGTGCAGGCCTCTGATCTGACAGGGTCGTCCTCCACCAATGACATTGTCGCTGTTGGGTTGAAGAATGCACTCGATGCGCTTGGCATCGCTGGGCTGACAGTTGGCTACGACAGCGCAAACCCCGGTGTCCTGACCTTTAACAATGGCGGAACGCGTGACCTGACTGTGTCTGGTCAGTTCGGCAGTGCGGGGTCTGGTAGTCTTTCCGCGCTGCAAGGCATCAATGTTACCACAAGTGCCACGGGTGCCGACCTTGCCTCCGTGGAAGCCATGATCCAGACAGCCGTTCAGGCGGCAGCTTCCTTCGGTTCAGTGCAGAAGCAGATCGACATTCAGTCCGAATTCGTGGGCAAATTGACCGATGCAATGAAGTCGGGCATTGGTGCGATGGTGGATGCGAATATGGAAGAGGCTTCAGCCAGGCTTCAAGCGCTGCAGGTGCAACAGCAGTTGGCGACACAATCACTTTCGATCGCCAATCAGGCACCACAAAGCATCCTCTCGCTCTTCCGCTGATCAATTGGGCCGGGCTGAAGTCCCGGCCCTTTCCAAGCTTCATTCCCTCTGACTTCAAAGGATGACCCGTGAACGCTTTTGCTCGTTCCCGGCCCGGCTATGCCGGTGCCAACGCCTCTTTGCATACTCCACGCGCGCTTGAGTATGATGTGCTGGCTCGTGCAACCCGTCAGCTTGTTTCAGCCTCTGCACAGCGGAAAACGCGTTTCGCAGCTCTGGTTTCGGCCATTCATGACAATGAAACCGTCTGGCGGACGCTGGCTGTAGATGTGGCTGACAAGGGAAATGCCCTGCCGGCCCCCCTGCGCGCACAGGTTTTCTACCTTTATGAATTCGTGACCCAACATGGTGCAAAGGTGTTGCGGGAAGATGCCTCTTGTGAAGTCCTGATCGACATCAACACGGCAATTATGCGGGGTCTACGCGGTGAAAGGGGGGAGGCATGACTGGCCTTGTCCTGAAACTTGGCCCCCATGAGCGGGTCTTGATCAACGGTGCCGTGATCGAAAACGGGGACCGCAGATCGCGCATCTCGGTCATGACGCAGAATGCCCATATCCTGCGCCTCAAGGATGCGATTCATCCGAGCGAGGTGAATACCCCTGTCCGCCGCGTCTGCTATATCGCGCAACTCGTCTTGTCTGGCGACGCAGACCCAGAGCAGGCACGGCCACAGCTTTTGCGCGGCATAGAACAGCTAAGCCAGGTGCTGACAGACCATGACAGCCGCAGCCAGCTTTCCAGCGCCAGCGCGGCTGTTCTTGCCAATAATCATTACGCCGCCCTAAAGGCGCTGCGCACGCTGTTGCCGCGTGAGGACAGGCTTCTTTCGGTTGGCAGCAGATGAGTTTTGTGCCCGTTCTGCCCCTTCAAGGCTACGCCGGATGGCAGTTCTTGAAACGCACGCAAGCGCAACAGGAAATGGCGTTTCGCAATCAGCCCAACCTTCAGCGGGATGTTCAGTATTTTCAGGAAAAGATTGGGCAGGTTCGCACAGCAGAGGCGCTTGTTTCGGACACTCGGCTCTTGCGGGTGGCACTGACCGCCTTTGGACTGGAGGGAGATGCCCAGAACCGATTTTTCATCCGCAAGGTCCTTGAGGAAGGGACCCTACAAGAAAGCGCCTTGTCAAACCGCCTCGCCGACAAGAGATATCGGGAATTTTCGGCCGCCTTTGGATTTGGGGATGTCACTCCTCCGCGCACAACGGCTCGGGGCTTTGCCGATACAGTCGTGAACAGGTTCTTCAATGCCAGGTTCCAATCGGCAGTTGGGGCACAGAATGGCGATTTTCGTCTCGCGCTCAATGCCCAGACGGAACTGGCAACGCTTGCGCGATCAACAGTGTCGGAACGGACGAAATGGTTTTCCGTTCTCGGCTCTCCGCCCTTGCGGCAGGTGTTTGAGAAAGCCTTCGGCCTTCCTAACGCCTTTGGATCGTTGGATATCGACCGGCAAGTCGATGTGCTTGACCGGCGGGCACGGGCAACCTTTGGGGAAGGATCGGTTGGGCAATTCGCTGATCCTGGAAAAATGGACCGGCTCATCCGCACCTTCCTCATCCGGTCAGAGGCGGCGGCAGGAAGCTTTGGCCAATCCCCCGGTCAGGCTGCCCTGATGCTTTTGCAGCAGGGTCAACCATTGCGGTTTTGATGCCGAGAGAGAATATCACGAAGGGCGGCAAAACTGCCCTCGACGGTACCATCTGGCGCAGGTGCTGACAGAAAGCGGTCAAGCGCGGGCCAAATCTGGATCGCCTCATCCACCAAAGGATCGCTGCCCGCCTGATACAGACCGGATTGAACCATCAGCTCGGCATTCTCCCATGCCGAAAGCAGACGCCGCGCCTGTGAAATGGAGTGATTCTCTGCCGCGGAAGCCGCGCCGGGAAGGCTACGAGACACTGATCGCAGCAGATCAATCGCGGGAAATCGCCCACGTTCTGCAATCTTTCGATCCAAGACGACATGACCATCCAGAACACCGCGCAGGATATCCGCCACGGCGCCCTCCATATCTGATCCCGCCACCAATACAGAGAATACGGCAGTGATGGATCCCTGCCCTGGGCCGCCTGGACCTGCCCGCTCTGCTAAGGACATGATCGCCGCTTGCACCGAAGGGGGAAAGCCCTGAAGCGCGGGCGGCTCGCCCGCGGAAAGGGCAATTTCACGATGCGCTTCGGCAAATCGGGTCACACTGTCGGCGAGCAAAAGAACTTCCAGCCCCTGATCACGGAAGTACTCGGCCACAGTCATGGCCGCAGGCAGGCACAAACGCCGCAGGAGGGGTGAGTTGTCAGATGTTGCCGCAACGATAACGCTTCGGGCGAGGCCTTCCTCTCCCAAAATGTTTTCGGTAAAGTCACGCAATTCCCGGCCACGTTCACCAACAAGCGCAATCACAACGACATCGGCACGAACACCCTTGGCAAAGCGGCCAATCAGGGTGGATTTGCCAACGCCGGAGCCTGCGAACAGGCCAATCCTTTGCCCCCGAACAAGCGGCAAAAAGGTATCGAAACAGGCGGAACCGGTTGGCAAGCGTTCGCCGAAGGAACGACGCTGTGCTGCGGGCGGCGGGCGGCTATAGACAGGGCGAGCGACCCTTCCGCGAAAGAGTGGTCGGCCATCCATCGGCTGCCCCAACGGATCCACTACGCGGCCGATCCATGCGCTGGAGGGAAAGATGCGGGGCGGACCGTCAAGCTGAACCTCTGCGCCAAGGGCAAGTCCGACGCCCCCGGCATCTGCCATCACCGATACATCCTCCGACTCAAGGGCGACGACCTCACCCAGAATCATGTCCGGGCCAAGCCTTACCCTGTCCCCCAAAGCGGCACTGTCAGCTAAACCCCGCACACGGATCAACCCTCGGGAAACCCCATTCACGCGGCCGATCGGCCATGCCTTGCGGATACTGCCAAGTTCTGTGCGCAGCGTTTCGAAAATATCCATCCGTTCTCCCTCCGTTCTGCCCTTACCCTTTCTAAAGGAATCGGTCCTAAGAACAGGTGAACCTGAAATCGAGGGAGAAGCCCCGATGTTTGAAAAACTTGGTTTGACCAGAATGTCGCAAAGCCTTGCCGCCTATTCCGGGGCGCGGCTTGGGGTAATTGCGGCCAATGTCGCCAATGCCGATACACCCGGCTATCGGGCGCGCGATTTGCGTGATTTTGGCAGCGTTCATGCGGCCCATCATGCCTTTGACCTCCGCACCTCGCGCCCCGGGCATCTGACCGAGGGGCAAAGGGCAGGCGCTGGCCGGCAGGCCTTTATGACTGTTCCCTCCGGCGGGGCCATGGCCCCGAACGGCAATGATGTCTCGCTTGATCTTCAAATGATGAAGATGACTGAGGCGCGGCAAAGTCACGATATGGCATTGGCCGTCTATCGCGCGACCTCTGCGATCACCCGCACCGCACTTGGCCGGACAAGCTAAGGGGTAAGCGATGCACGATCTGTCAAAATCCCTCTCCCTTTCGGCATCCGCCATGCAGGCGCAGGCAATCAGGCTTCGCCATGTGGCTGAAAACATCGCCAATGCCGATACGCCCGGCTATCAGCGCAAGCTCACAGCCTTTCGGCCCGGACCAGATGGCATGGTCGAAACCGGACGCGTTCGGCTTGACCCACGACCGGCGGAAAAAATCCACGATCCGGGTCATCCGCTTGCAGATGAGGCTGGCTACAGGCTTGGGTCGAATGTCGATCTTGTTGTGGAAATCGCCGACGCACGTGAGGCGCAGCGCAGCTACGAAGCCAATTTGCGCCTGTTCGATCAGGCGCGGCAAATGACCCAAGGTCTTTTTGAACTTATCCGCAGATAAGGAGCTCCAGAATGGACATTCGACAGACACTTGCCGCGCAAAGCTATGCCGGTATCCGGGAGACCGCCTCTGTCCGCCAGGCTAACGGGGCTGAGGCCGTGATGGGCCGTCTTCTGGACGACTTCACCGCCACGCTGGACCGGACAGAGGAAACCGCCCGGCTGGCCATGACCGGGCAGGCAGACCCCCACGCTCTGGTTGAAGCCCTGGCTTCCTCGCAGACAGCGGTCGATACAGTTGTCACGATCCGCGACCGTGTTGTGGAGGCGTATCAGGAAATCCTTCGGATGCCGGTCTGATCCGATGGAGGATGTGATCTTTGACATGACACGGCAAAGCTTATGGATTGCCACGTTGATCTCGGCCCCGCTTTTGGCCGTGGCACTTGTCGCGGGGCTTGCCATCGGACTGTTGCAAGCGCTGACATCAGTTCAGGAAATGACCCTGACGTTCGTACCAAAAGTGGGCGCGATGATGCTCGTTTTCTGGGTCTCCATGAGCTTCATGACCTCTACCCTTGTCACCTTTTTTCAACGTGACCTTATCCCGATAATTGAGGGACGCTGATGGAAAGTGCGGGCTATGTAACCCTATCCCGGCAATCTGGCCTTGCGCGTGAATTACGGGCGATTGCGAATAACATTGCCAATGCGGATACCACTGGATTCCGGCGCGAAGGGGTGCTTTTCGCCGAACATGTGCGGCGCCTGCCTGATGAGAGCTCTCTCTCTATCGCCCATGCCTCTGCCCGGTGGGTTGACCTCGCGCAAGGGGGCATGACGATGACAGGTGGCACCCTTGATCTGGCCATTCAGGGCGAGGGTTTTTTCCTGATCCAGACGCCTGATGGCGAAAGGCTCACCCGTGCCGGCGCATTTACCTCATCCGCCGATGGTATCTTGACCACCCATGACGGGTTTGCCGTGCTGGATGCGGGCAGCGCACCGATCCAACTGCCTGCAGGGACGCGCGACATTGTCGTCGCACAAGACGGCACAATCTCCGTCGACGGACAACCTGTTGCGGCCCTTGGCCTTTGGCTGCCGACCGATCCTTTGGACCTGCGCCACCAATCCGGCACTTTGTTTTCGACGGGAGAAAGGGAGGCCATGGATGCGGTGGGAATCAAACAGGGGTTTCTTGAATCCAGCAACGTCAGCCCAATTCAGGAAATCGCCCGCATGGTGGAGGTGCAGCGCGCCTATGAGGCCGGGCAAAGATTCCTCGAAAGCGAAGACGAAAGACAGCGCAACACCATTCAGGCTCTTGGCCGATAGGATGAACCGATGAAGGCACTTCAGATCGCAGCGACCGGCATGGCCGCCCAGCAGATGCGGGTCGATGTCGTCTCGCAAAACCTCGCGAATATGTCGACCACTGGATATAATGCTCGCCGGGCCGATTTCGCGGACTTGCATTACGAACAGGTGACGCGCCCCGGTAGCATTTCGGCCAGTGACGGCACAGTTCTTCCCACCGGCATCCAGCTTGGCCTTGGTGTGCGCCCGACATCGGTTTCTTTGGTACTGGCACAAGGTGCTTTGCGGGCAACAGGAGGAGACCTCGACCTTGCCATCGAGGGGCAGGGTTATCTGGAAGTTGAACTTCCCGGCGGCGGCGTAGGCTATACGCGGGATGGTTCGTTGAAGCGCAACGGTGACGGGTTGATTGTCACCTCGGATGGTCATGCGGTCGCGCCAGGAATCACCATTCCTGAAGATGCTCGTGCCCTTTCAATCAATGCCGAGGGCGAGGTGTTTGCCTATTTCAACGATCGGGTAGAGCCAGAACTCCTTGGGCAATTAACGCTCACGGGTTTTGCCAACGAAAAAGGGCTGGAGGCGATCGGATCGAACCTGTTTCTTGAAACCGGGGCCTCGGGCCCGCCCTTGGCGGGTGTGGCGGGGCAAGATGGGTTGGGCACGCTGCGCCAAGGGTATCTGGAAGAAAGCGCGGTTGATGCCGTGCGCGAGATCACCGAATTGATCAAGGCGCAGCGCGGTTATGAGTTGAACGCCAAGGTCATTACGGCAGCTGACCAGATGTTGGCGGCGACCACACAGGTGCGCTGATGCTACGATTGGCTTTGCTCTTGTCTTTCGCACTGCCGCCATGGGCGATGGCAGCAGAGGGCCTGACCGTGACGCGCGTCGTTCCAGCGGGAACGGTGCTGAACGCCGGGGATATTCGCCCGCTGGCAAGCGATGATCCAGACGCCTTTCACGAAATGCGGAATGTCGTTGGACAAGAAGCAAGGGTCGCGCTCTACCCAGGGCGGCCCATTCTGGCGCGCCACCTTGGCAGCCCGACCCTGATCGAACGGAACCAAATCGTCCAGTTGGTCTATCAGTCAGGCGGATTGCAGATCCTTGCTGAGGGGCGCGCGCTAGGGCGCGCTGGAGCGGGAGAGCTGATCCGCATCATGAACGTCGCCTCGCGGCAAACGGTCAGTGGCCTCGTGCAGGCAGATGGCACCATCGTTGTGGGGTGGAGTGAGTAAATGAAGCGCTTCTTTCCCATGCTCTTTTTGGCACTGATAGGCTGCTCGGGTCTAGACCATGTCGGTCGCGCACCTGATTTCACGCCCATCGATGGCAGTTTTCAACACCACGCGATATATGCCGCGCCTTTCCCCGAGGAGGCAGACCCGGAAGGTCCAAGTGATGCCTCCTCTCTGTGGACCGCCGGTCATTCCTCTTTGCTCGGCGACAGGCGCGCAAGCCGGCGGGGCGACATTCTGACCGTTGTGATCGAAATGGATGACAGTGCCTCGATCAGCAATGCCAGCGGTCGCAGCAGGACAGGATCACAGCAAATGAGCATGCCATCGCTTTTCGGGATTCCGCAGCGGCTTGATCGCTCCTTGCCAGAAGGGGCCTCTATGGAGGAGGCCGTAAGGACCTCTTCCGCTTCAAGTTTTTCAGGAACCGGCAACATCTCACGCGCGGAGCAGCTGACGCTCCGCGTTGCGGCAACCGTGGTAGAAACACTGCCGAACGGCATCCTGAGGATCGAAGGACAACAGGAGGTACGGGTGAATTACGAATTGCGAGAGCTTGTCGTTACCGGCTTTGTACGACCCACGGACATTTCGCGCCAGAATGAGATCACCTACGACAAAATCGCCGGGGCGCGCATTTCCTATGGTGGACGCGGTCAGATCACCGATGTCCAGCAGCCGCGCTATGGTCAACAAATCACCGATCATTTGTTGCCGTTCTGATGCCCAGTCTTTCCAAACTCCTTCCCGTCTTTCTCGCACTTAGTGGCTTGGGCATTGGGGCAATGGCAGGGCATTTCCTTCGCCCTGCCCCGGCTGAGGCCGGCGCGGAATCAGCAGTCCGGACGGAACCAGTTGAAACCGCCGAAGGTGCTGAGGATTTGGTTGAGTACGTCAAGTTGAACAATCAGTTCATCGTTCCCCTCATAGAACGCGGGCAAGTCGCTTCCCTTGTCGTCTTATCAATCAGTCTGGAGGTTGTCGCAGGCAGTACAGAGGCCGTCTTTTCACGCGAGCCAAAGCTGCGGCATGACATACTCCAATTCCTGTTCGACCATTCAAATGCCGGCGGCTTTGACGGTCCCTTTACACAGACAGAAATGATGAAGGCGCTTAACAGAGGACTTTTGCAGACAGTTCAGCTGACCTTGGGTGATCAGGTGACAGATGTCTTGATCACAGACATCGTCCGTCAAGACCATTAGTGAGGGTCCAATCGTCGTACCCTCCTTTCTATCGATCCTTATCTCGGTTCCGCTCAACAAGAGCCCTTAGTGCCAGTGCACGACCAAAGGCTTTGCGTACCTGCCCAAGGGCTTCTGCCTCTTCGGCTGCGCGCTCCGCGTAAAGATGGCTCAATGTCAGACGCCGCAAATGGTGCCAGTCTGCATAATGGTCATGCACCAAGACAGAGGCAGGATCGGCATCCCGCTCTGGCATTGGCGCGCCGCCAAGTTCCTCGATTTGCTTGAGAACGGCCTCTGTTTTTCTACGCTGACGGGCGAGAAGGGAGAACTGCGCATCGCTCAGCATATCGGCGATCCGGGCGAGCTTTTGTAGCCTCTCATCGCGACGCATGACGATACCCCCTTCCTTTTGCCTTCAGGCGTTCAGCAAAGCGCAAGGCAGCGGCAACAGCTTTGAAGTGGCGACGGTCAATCGGGTGGCCGATCCTCACCGTGGCATGCAGTGCCCGTGCCGTCGGCGGATCGGAATGGAGGGGCACACCTGCGCCTATGGCCGCCTCGCGGATCTTCATCGCCACCTCATCAACGCCTTTCGCGACGACCAAGGGTGCGATACCCGAACCGCGCTGCCACTCCAAAGCCACAGCATAATGGGTCGGGTTGACGATGACGACCGCCGCATTCGGGACCTTGGCCAGCATCTGGTTCAAGGCCATGTCCTGGCCCTTCTGGCGACGGGCCGCCTTGGCGTGAGGATCCCCTTCATCCTGACGCATTTCCTCCTGCAGTTCACGCCGCGACATGCGGTTGCGCCGCATCAGCGCATGGCGTTGCCAAAGGAAATCAACAGCCCCGATGAGGAGCGAAATTCCAGCGGAAACTGCCAGAAAGAGCGCAAGGATGCCAAGGAGAAGCAGGGTGCCCTGACGCGGGTCCAGGAGCGCCGAGCCAAGAATATCTTGACCGTAAACCTGCAAAACCAGAACCAGTGCACCGGCAATTAGGGATACCTTGATCAGCGACTTGGCAAACTCAAACAAACCCTCCGCACCGAATTTCTGCTTGGCCGTGGCCAGGGGGGAGATACGGGATAGGCGGGGCTTGATCCTTGCAGGCGCAAAGACCAATCCGCGCTGAGCCACCAGAGACAGAAGGGCGGCGAGTCCGGGAAGCAGGAGAAGAAGCAGAGCAGGCAGGGCTGTTGCGCGCAAGAGGGCCGTGCTCGCTTCTGCCATTGCGCCAGCCTCGGCAATGGCTGCGGCGTGGCGGAGAAATTCCTGTGCTTCGGTCGCCCCGTCTAGGGCTAAATTTCCGGAAAATGATGTGACCAGAAGAAAGCCTGCAAGGGCAACACCTGTCATCAGATCGGTAGATTTGGCGACATCGCCTTCCTTTCGCGCCTGATCCAACTTGGATGGCGTCGGATCATGTTCCTTTTCGGCGCTGTCTTGTTCCTGATCGGACATGGTCAGGGCATGGTCATTCCGGGCGCACCCAGAAAGTGGTGAAAAGCTTCAAGCCAGACAGTGAGCAACAGGGTCGAGGTCAAGGCGAGAAGTGCCAGACCGCCAAGTGCAAGCAGAGGTGCCCCAATGAAAGTGACCATGAGCTGCGGCATCGTCCTGTTCATGACACCAAGCGCAATGTTGTACAGGAGCGCGGCCAAAACGAAGGGCAGGGCAAGTTGAAAGGCTAGCGAAAAGGCAAAGTCGGCATGGTCTGCCGCCCATTTCGCCATATGCGCGACCCTCGGCAACTGACCGGGAGGGAAAGCTTCGTAAGACAGGGCAAGAAAGGCCACCAGACGCAGCGGCAGATCAAGCGCGAGGGCCGCCGCTACGGCCGCCATGGCAAGAAGCTGACCTGTTGCGGGCTGCGGCTCACCCGCTTGGGGAAAAAGCTGTGAAAGCGATGTTGCATTGGCAATGATCGCCCCCGCCGTTGTGATCGCAAAGACGAAGAACCTCAACGATAAGCCAAGGATCAATCCGATCACGATTTCATTGCTGCGCTGAGCGCGAGAGAGAGCGCGAGGCGGATACGCAGGGGAATGATCAGGTCACCAAAGGCTGGCAACGTGGCCATCGCTGCCCCGATACGTAGGAATGTGGCCACCGCAGCATTGGCCCAATCAGTTAGCAGAGCGATATCCTCTGCCCGCAGAACGCCATCTTCCATCATGCAGGAACCTGCCCGACAAAGGCAGCCCTCGCCTCCATTCCAACCTCTTCGTAAGACAGGACGGGCGCAGAGAGACCACGGGCAGCCACGACCGTGCGCAGGAAACGCCGCCTCAGAGCAGAGGTGACAAAGCCGGCTTGAACCCCGGTTTCTGCGGCGCTGTTCAACCGATCGGCCATCAGACCGGAGAGTCGGGCAAATTTCTCAGGCGGAAGCGCGATGTCGCGACTGCCACGCTCCCCCTCCATCTGGTGGTCGCGGAAGATGCGTTCCCATTCGGGCGCAAGTTGGATCAGGGGGATTGTCCCGTCATCGCGGCGGAGTTCCGCCACAAGCTGAAACCCGATCCGCTGGCGCACATGTTCACAGATTGCCTCCGGCGAGGGCAGTCCACGCGCTTCGGCTATCGCTTCGAGGATCAGAGGCAAGTTGCGGATCGAGACACGCTCTTCCAGCAAAAGGCGCAAAACGGCAAGCAAGAGATCTATCGGAACCTTGTCCGGGATCAGTTCATCGAGGAGGCGGCGGTTCGCCTCTGCCCTTGTCCGATCGCTGAGGTTGACGAATTCATCGAGTAGGCGGCGCAGCCCGCGGAGCGAGAGCAACTTTGCAAGGTGGTCACGGATCACTTCCAGCAGATGCGTTGCCAGTACATCAGGCGCGGAAACGACAGTTAGTCCCGCGAGTACCGCCGCCTCTTGCTTGTCCCGATCAATCCAGCGAGCAGGCGTGCCATAGACCGGTTCGGCCACATCGATCCCGGGCGGAGCATCACCCTGATCTGAGAGCAGCACAAGACAGCGGCCCGGCATAAGGCGATTGGTCACCCGTGTGACGCCCTGAATCCGGATGCGATAGGTTCCGGGTGCAAGAGATGGCTCATCCGTTAGCCGGATTTCAGGCAGAATCAGACCGAACTGGGCCGCGACATGGCTGCGCATATTGCCGATGCGACCATCAAGACCGGTTGCCGGATCAAGGACCATGGCAACAAGATCAGGGGCGAATTCGACATGGATTTCATCAAAATCAAGCACATCTCCCAAAGGTCGCCGGAGTGGAGCAAGAGGCTCGACAAGCGAGGGCTGGGGTTCCTCTGGGGGGCGACGCGCAACGAAGCGGGCCAATGCGCCGAGAGCGACCGCGCCCAGCATGAAGGGCAGAAAGGGCATGCCGGGAACAAGCGCGAACAGTGCCATCAACAAGGCTACGGTCGCCAAGGCCGCAGGATAACGGCCAAGTTGACGAAAGAAGGATACATCCGCAGCGCCGGTAGATCCGCCCCGCGATAAAAGCAGTGCCGCCGCCACCGATATGATCACTGCCGGGATCTGGCTGACCAGACCATCCCCCACCGTCAGGATCGTGTAGGTTTCGACAGCACGCCTGACCTCCATCCCATGGACGAAAATGCCCATGATCAAGCCCATCACGATGTTCAGAAGGGTGATCAAAAGCCCGGCTACAGCATCCCCCTTGACGAATTTCGAAGCCCCATCGAGCGAGCCGAAGAAAGTCGTTTCTGACAGTTCCCTTTCGCGCCTTTCCTTTGCTTCGGCATGGGTGATGGCCCCGGCGGCCATATCGGCGTCAATGGCAAGTTGGCGACCGGGCAGACCATCAAGTGCAAAGCGCGCGCCGACCTCGGCCATGCGGCCAGCGCCTTTGGTGATGACCATGAAATTGACGATCAGCAGCACGCAGAAAATGACGATGCCGAGGATCAGATTGTCGCCCATGATGAAATTGGCGAATCCTTCGATCACATGCCCTGCGGCATCGGTGCCGGTATGCCCCTCTCCGATGATGAGTTTGGTGGACGAGACATTCAGCGATAGCCGAAGGAGGAGCGAGGCCAGAAGGATCGTCGGGAAAGCCGAGAAATCCAACGGCCTTTCGATAAAGAGCGCCACTGTCAGCATCAGGATGGCGAGCGCAAATGACAGGGCAAGCCCGAGGTCAAGAAGCCATGCCGGAACAGGCAAGACCATCATCGCGATCACCGCCATCAGGGCGAGTGCGAGGAGGACTGTTGGCTGGAAAAGCCGCGTCATCGCAGCGCCCCCGCACTAGGCCGGAGAAGTGGCGCAACCTGCCCGATATCGCCGGGCAGAACGGAGCCGAGCATCCCCCCCGCACCCGGAACAAGAAGCGCATAACTACGCGGCGTATCAGGCCCCGGGTCGGTTGGGATGGGCACCGCGTTGGCCATCATCGCCGCGACTTTTTCAACATAGGCGCGGGCCGCCTCGTCCCTTTTGGAGTGATAGGCCCCGGCGGCAAGCCGCCACGATCCGGTCTGTTTCTGAAGTTGTTTCAGATAGCGTGCGGCATAGAGGGCGTTCGAGTCAGGGTCGAACATGGCGGAAAGGCTGGAAAAGGCATCGCCATGCCAGTGCAGATTAATCTGGAAACATCCGATGTCGATGTTGCTTTCGCCCGTGGCAAGGGCGGCCTCCACCGCCGAAAGGGCGCTGGCTTGATCGGGGAAATGGTGGCCATCACCCGCGCGGTTCACCGTCCAGGGCCAGGGGGCGAACCCACCTTCCTGGCCCCGACCGCTTTCCACCCTGGCAATGGCCTGAAGAAGAACCGGGGGCACTCCGGTTTGTTCTGCCGCCCTTTGGGCCGCATGATCGCATATCTGATGGGATGCATTGGCCTGTGCCTGTGTGGCAAAGGCAAGCCATAGGCTGACGAGAGAAAGGGTCATTCTGACCTGTGCTGACATGGCAGATTTCACGCCCTGCTGTGCGATCCGAAGGCGACCATAGGCCGCGATTCGTTCCCATTCGGTAAACTGGCAAAGGCTTGACCCCGCCCCCGGCGTGGCTAGGCTGCGCGCGAGACGCGGGGCCTTCTGTGCAAGGCCCGAAACCCCTGTCACAATCGGAGAATCCTCATGGTGCAACGTCTTCACCTCGTCTTTGGAGGCGAGCTGGTCGATCCATCAAAGACTGTGTTCCGCGATGTGAATGACATTCATATCGTCGGCATGTTTCCAGACTATGCCTCGGCCCATGCGGCGTGGAAGGCAGAGGCGCAGCGCACGGTGGACAATGCGCATATGCGGTATTTCATCGCTCATATTCACCGCCTTCGCGATGAAGAGCGCCCCGCCTCGCCCACCGAGGAACTGGGCGCGTGATCTGACCCCAGATGGCACCCTCGCTTGGCCTCACGCTTTATACTTTGCGCCCCGGACGCGAGACCGGGGTGCAGGTGGAACGGCCTGCGCGGCCCGAGGGCGGGCTGATCTGGATGCACGCCCCGGCGGCAGAAACGGCGCGGGGGCTTATGGAACTTGCCGTGCGGCTGGTCGAGGAGGATGGTCTGGCGGTGCTGATCACTTGCCCCGATCCCTTGCCACAGCGGCCAGGTGTCATTCTGGCACCCCCGCCTGCTGATACGCTGACCGAGGCGCGGGCCTTTCTGGACCACTGGAAACCTTCGGTCGGGATTTTCTCGGATGGAGAGTTGCGGCCTGCGTTGATCCATGAAGTGGCGGACCGATCCATTCCGCTGATGCTGGTTGATGGGCGAGTGCCCCGCCTGCCCCGCGACCGTGATGGCTGGTATCCGGGCCTAATGCGCGCCTCGCTTCAGGCTTTTGCCCATGTCGCAACATTGGACGAAGCCTCAGCTCGGGCCTTTCGCAAGGCGGGTGCGCGGCTTTCGGCGGTGGAAGTGACCGGACGGCTGGAAGAGGACAGTGCCGCCCTGCCCTGTCTTGAGGCGGAACGGGCGGCACTTGCGCGGCTTTTGTCCGCGCGTCCGGTCTGGCTTGCGGCAGCCCTGCCCGAGGCAGAGGAAGAGATTGTTCTCGCCGCCCATCGGGCCGCGCTAGGGCTTGCCCATCGGCTGCTTTTGATCATCGCGCCCGAAGATGCCGCACGCGCGACGGTGCTGACAGAACGGCTGATTCAAGAGGGACAATGGGTTATCGCCAGCCGGGCCGAAGATCAGGAACCAGAGCCAGAGGTTGAGATATTCGTCGCCGATGGTACGGCGGAACTCGGGCTGTGGTATCGGCTGGCCCCCGTTACCTTCATGGGGGGCAGCCTTGCCGGATCCGGTTGCCTGCGCGACCCAATGGAGCCTGCGGCGCTTGGTTCTGCCATTCTTTACGGGCCGCGGCCCGGCCCCTATGGATCGCGCTTCGGGCGGCTTGGGGCGGCGCGTGCGGCACGGGCGGTGGGCAATGGCCGTGATCTTGCAGATGCGCTCTCCGATCTCATGGCGCCGGACAGGGTGGCGCGATTGGCACAGGCAGCATGGGGTGTGGTTTCGGAAGGGGCGGATGTGACTGAACACACGCTTGGCCAAATCCGATCCATGATGAAAGGAAAACCCTGATGCGCGCCCCACGGTTCTGGCACAACCCGCCCGAGGCCCCCGGGTTACTGGCCCGGATCCTTCAACCCTTGGGGGCCATCTATGCGGCGGCAACGGCGCGGCGGGTGGCGCGGCAGGGGTATCGCGCCGGGATTCCAGTGATCTGCGTGGGCAATCTGAACGCCGGTGGGACCGGGAAGACACCAACCACCATCGCCCTGATCCTGCGGCTGATGGCACGGGGGGTGGCCTGTCATATCGTATCGCGTGGACATGGGGGCAGTTTGCAAGGCCCAGTCCGGGTAGATGACCGCAAGCATAGCGCAGAGGAGGTTGGGGACGAACCTCTGTTGCTTTGTGCCTTTGCGCCGACTTGGGTGGCGAAGGATCGCGCCGCGGGGGTGAAGGCGGCGGAGGCCAACGGCGCGCAGGTGATTTTGCTGGATGATGGCTTCCAGAACCCAAGTGTGGCAAAAGACCTGTCGATCATCGTTGTGGATGCAGAGCGGGGGTTCGGCAATGGCCTTTGCCTACCCGCCGGCCCCTTGCGCGAACCTGTGGCGCTGGGCCTCGGGCGCGCCGATTTGGTACTTTCCATCGGTGGTCCTGCCGCGCAGGCGCACTTTGAGGGGACCTGGGGGCAGGCCATTTCTCTGCCGCGGCTTTTAGGCAGGCTCGCGCCCTTGCAGATGGGGATGGACTGGGCTGGTCAGCGCGTTCTGGCCTTTGCAGGCATCGGCTACCCCGAGAAGTTCTTTGCCACGCTTAAGGCCGAAGGGGCGGACATCGTGAAGGCCATCCCCTTGGGTGACCATGAGCCGATTTCCGACATCCTGCTGAACCGGCTGGAGGCAGAGGCGCATGCCCTTTCTGCACAGCTTGTCACAACGGAAAAGGATCAGGTCCGGCTTCCTGCTGCGCAGCGCCACAGGGTTCTGGCGCTGGTCGTGCGGTTAGAATTCGACGATCCCGCGCCGCTTGACGCGGCACTGGACCGTATCCTTGCCCGAAAGGACGGGGTCAGCCCTTCGTAACCACGTCTTGATGTTCGCCGAGTTTGGGCGCGGGCCGGTCCAGCGCGAGGCTAGCCCCCGAAAAGCGAAAGGGAGAGCGCACGCCCGGCACGCCTTCAGGCGCGATCTGCATTCCGCGCGCCACAATCTGTGGGTCGGCAAAAACCTCGGCCAGATCGTTGATCGGCCCGGCAGGCACGCCTTCGGCCTCGCAGGCGGCCAGAAGTTCGGCCTTCGTCCAGCGGCGGGTGGCTTCGGTCAGGCGGCG